>NZ_JBHXEG010000066.1:0-55154 GCF_042724935.1 Kitasatospora sp. NPDC127060 | reverse complement strand
CCTATCTAGCGTCCCGTCTGTGTGTCTGGTTTTTTTTAAAACTACCCGGGCGCGGCCCCCGGGGCGGGGGCTACCGACCACGGCCCCGCCCCGGGCGCCGCGTACCGGGGGGCGCGGGGCGCGCACCCGAACCTCGCCGTCGGCCCGCAGAACGACACCACCCACGTCCACGTCGAACCGGGCACCGAGCAGGCCTTCGTGACCGGTTGGACGGCCACCTTCGGCGGCACCACGATCGGCCCGGTCTCCACCCAGGTGACCCGACACCCAGCGGGACGCCCTCCGAACTGATCGTTTCGCCGGTCGGCACGCTGTCGGCGTTCGACTACACCACCCCCGTACCGTGCCCGTCGCTGCACCGCCCGTCCTCACCAGAACCGGCGGTGCAGCGGCGTGTGCACGGTTTCGGGATCAGGAGGCGGGGTGGTCGCCCTCGGTCCGGGTGGCGTAGGCCTGCCACTCACGGGGCGAGATTCCGAAGGCCTCGCGGAAGGCCCGGCTGAAGTGGGAGTGGCTGACGAAGCCCCAGCGGTGCGCTACGGCGGACACACTGGCCTGCCGACGGGACGGGCGCCCCAGCTCCCGACGGCAGGCATCCAGCCGACGCCGTCGCACCCACTGGCCCACGGTCATCCCGTCCTGCTGGAAGAGCTTGTGGAGGTAGCGCACCGAGATGTGCTGCGAGCGTGCGATCGATCCGGGCGAGAGGTTCGGGTCGGCGAGGTTCTGCTCGATGTGGAGACGGATCCGGGACAGCAGCTCGGCCGCGCCGTTGGGGTGTTCCAGGCCCTCCTGGTCGAGCAGCTCGGTCACCAGGATGGCGACGATGTCGGAGGTACTGAGCGCGAGGTGGTGGTCCGGCCGGGCCCGGTGGTCCCGCGTCCGGGTGGCCAGGGTGTGGAGGAACCGGGACGCGAGCGAACCGATCCCCTCGTTCCCTCGCGCCATCAGCCCACCCGCACGCCGGACGTCGCCCTGCCGGACGCCCAGGTAGAAGCAGGGGACCCGGAAGCGGACCATCCGGCACCCGGAGTCCCGCAACAGGCCCACCGGGTGCGGGGTGGCACTGATCAGCAGGTCCCCCGGAACCAGCACGGTGCTGACATCGCCGCGTCGGACCGAGGCCGCGCCGTGGACGTGCAGGGCGACGTAGAGGCAGTCCTCGGGATCGGTCCCGGGCGGCGGGGAGAGGATGTCGATGCACCCGTTGCCGCCGCCACGGGCGGCCTGGTCGAGCAGGTGGGTCTCGGCTTCGGGCGCCGGGGTTTCGAGCATGGGCGAGGGACCCGACTGATTCACGGGGGACTCCGACCGGTTGGAAGTGGTGCTGTGCGGATGCCGGCGAGGGCGGCTCGCCGCACGACGGGGCGGCGGCGCCGGGCAACGGGAGCGTTCAGGAGGGGAAATTCTTCTGACGCCATTCATACAAGGAGCCGAACGACTGGACAAACATTCAACAAACCGGACTTCCAGCGGCTCCGGCGACCCGGACGGCGCCCATCCCGAGTGCCCTCCACTTCTCCGAGAAGGCCTTGACGGCACCTCGGACCGAAGGCCAAAGAGCTTGCAGGGCAACGAAGTTCGGTCGCCGGGAGTGAGCGGCGACGATCGGTGGAACCGCCTGACCGCACCGCTCCCCTCCAACGGGCACCGCCACGACGAACCCGCTTCCCGACCCGACGGACGGCCGGGAAGGTGCACAGGCCGTCACGTCGCCGTGCACCACCGGAACATCCCCTCCGCCCCCCTTTCCTAGCCTGAACGGCGGATCCGCCACCCCCGGGTCCACGGCGGTTCCGAGACCCGGGGCCGGACCACTGCGCCGCCCCGCCCGGCCCCCTCCACCTCCCGCGCACCGGCGCGGGCACCCGCCCCGGCATCGCCCCCCCTACCGACACCGATACCGACCCAGGAGAACCCATGCCTGCCCACCAGTCGCTGCCCAGCTCCTCCCAGCCCCGCCCGGAGGCCGCCTGCACCGAGGTCCTCCTCGACGCCCGACTCGTCCTGGGCGAGCACCAATCCCTCGACGTCCCCGTGCGCCTGGGCTACCGCAGCGACGACCCGATCGCCGTCACGCTCGAGTTCCTCGGGCTGGCCGCCGAGGCGGGCGTCTGGCAGTTCTCCCGCGACCTCCTCTGGGAAGGACTGCAGCGGCCGACCGGCCACGGCGACGTCCGGATCTGGCCCCCCTGCACCTGCCACGGCCGGGCGGCCCTGCGCGTCATGCTCCGCAACCGCGACGAGGGCGTCCTGATCGACCTCCCGTCCCGTCAGGTGCGCCGCTGGCTCCGCCGGGAGACCTTCGCCCTCGTCTCCCCGGGCACCGAAGCCGACGCGATCGACTGGGACGCCGTGCTGCCCGGCCGCACCGACTGAGGGCCCCGCCGCCGCCACCTGCGGCGCAGCGGCCGACCACCACCGCGTACCCTCTGGAGGCCGGGAACAACGGCACGGACGGGACCCGACTCCGGTCGGCGTGGGTGGACGGGAAGAAGCTCGAAATGGCAGGGTCAGGCGGTCCACTGTCGCATCGTGGTCTGCGCGGCCGGGAGGCCGAGCTCGCACAGCTCCAGGCGCTGATCACCTCGGTGGCCGGCACCGGGGGTGGCGGACTGGCCCTGATCCAGGGGGAACCGGGCATCGGCAAGACCACCCTGCTCGCCGAGGCCGTCTCCCGGGCCGCCGCGGCGGGGTTCTCCGTGGGCCTCGGCAAAGCCGATGAGCTGCACCACATCGTGCCGTTCTCTTCGTTGGCGGCCAGCATCCTGCACGGCGACCGGCCGCTGCTGTCCGGCGACGACATCACCGATCTCGCCCGCAACCACGACCAGCGGATCTGGCTCGTGGAGCGCCTGGCGGAGGCGATCGAGGCCCGGGCCGCCGACGCGCCGGTGCTGATCGGTCTGGACGACGTGCAGTGGGCCGACGCGCTGAGCCGGTTCGCCCTGCAGCAGTTGCCGACCCGCCTGCGGACCTCGCCGGTCCTGTGGGTGCTGACCGGGCGCCGCGAGCCCGCAGGCCCGGCGGAGGAGATCGTGGCGGCCGCCGGCGACCTCCCGACGGTCACGGTGTCCCTGGGCCCGCTGTCCGGCGCGGCCATCCGTCAACTGGCCGACGACACGCTCGGGCCGGCGGTCGACACGTGGGTGCGGGACCTGCTCGACGGCGCCGGCGGGAACCCCTTCCTGGCGATCGAGATGCTGGCCGGCCTGCGGACCGCCGGCGCCTCGCGGGACGTCATGCCCTCCCGGCTCGTGGTCGGCGTGCGCGGCAGGCTCCGGTCCCTGCAGCCCGGTACGCTGCGATTCCTCCAGATGGGTGCGGTGCTGGGCCGCCGGTTCGGCTTCGACGACGCCGCCGCGCTCTGCGACCTCCCGGCCGCGGCCCTGCTCCCGGCGCTCGAGGAGGCGGTGCGCGCCGGACTCTTGGACGACGACGGCGACCAGCTGGTCTTCCGGCACGACCTGCTGCGCCAGGCGGTCTACGCCGACATCCCGCCGTCGGCCCGCAAGGCGCTGCACCGCGAGGCCGCCCGCCGCATGGTCGCCGCGGGGCGGCAGCCGGCCGACGCCGTGCCGCACGTCCTCCGGGGTGCCGTGCCCGGGGACGAGGAGGCCGTGGCGCTGCTGCGGCGAGCGGCCGACGACGTGCTGGCGGTCACTCCCGGCCCAGCGGCCGACCTGATGCTGCGCGCCCTCGAACTGACGCCTGCGGCAGGGGCGTTGAAGTTCGAGGTGGGCGAGCAGACGATCCTCTGCCTGGCCCGGGCCGGCCGCGACCGCGAGGCCCTGGAGACGGGCGACCGGTTGTTGGCCGACCGGCCGCCACTGGAGACCTTCGGTCGGCTCCAGTCCGCCCTGGGCGGTGCGCTGTGGACCATGGACCTCGCCGACGAACTGCGCCGCCGGGCCGAGGCCGCACTCGCCGCCAGTGGCTCCGCCCCGGAGATCTGCGCCCGGCTGGCCGCCCTGCGCGCCCTGGCCCTGTCCCGGGGCCATGACCTGGCCGCGGCACGGGAGGCCGGCGAGACCGCGCTGCGCACCGCCACCGCGATCGGCGACCGGGAGGCCCACGTCCTGGCCCTGTCCGGGCTGGGCGAGATCGCGCTGAACGCGGGGGACAACGCCGTCGCGCTGGAACGATTCGCCGCGCTCAGCGCCATCGACTCCGCGTTCCTCCCCGAGGAGGTCGTCGCGCACGTGCACGTGGACGACTTCGCCTCCGGTGAGCGCCTGCTCCTCCGGGCGGCGGACCGGGGCGGTGCGGTGCGTCAGGCCATGCTGCTGTGGGCCCAGGGCCAGCACGACCTGGGGCTCGGCCGGCTCGACGACGCCGAGGCCGACTTCGTGACCATGGAACGGCTGGAGGACGAGGTACGGGTGCCCGTCCAACGGGTGAACGGTCGGGTGATCCGCTCCCGGATCGCCCTGCTGCGCGGCGACCGGGAGGCGGCCCGGGAGCACCTGCTCGCCGCCCGGGAACAACTCGCCGTCAAACCGAATCCCGGCAACACGGCCGCGGTGCGCTTCCTGGAGGCCGTCCACGCCGAGGCCGACGGGGACGTCGCACTCGCCGTCGACCGGATCCGCCGGGTGCAGCAGCAGGGGCCCTTCATGCGGTGGCGCCTGCTGCGCGACTGGGTCGACGCCGCGGTCCGGATGTCCCTGCGCGGCGGGGAGCGGCAGCTCGCCGAAGACCTGGCCGCGCAGGCCGAGGCCCACGCCGGACGCAACCCGTCCGTGCCGAGCGCCACCGGAATCGCGGCGCAGGCCCGCGGACTCGTACGGAACGACCCGGCCGTGCTCGAACACGCCGTGGACCTGCTCGGGGCGAGCCCCCGCCCGCTGACCCGGGCCGCCGCCCACGCCGATCTCGGCCGGGCCCTCCTGGCCGCGGGGCGGCGGAGCCGGGCGGTGGCCGCGCTGGCGCACGCGCAGGACGCGTTCGCCGAGGCGGGCGCCCACGCCGCGACGGCTCAGGTCCAACGCGCCTTGGCGGGCGCCGGGGCCGGCGCCCGCCGGACGGCGGCCGTCCAGCGCCCCGTCCAGGGCTGGGGTGCCCTCACCGCCTCGGAGGAGAAGGTCGCGCGTCTCATCGCCCAGGGCCACACCAACCGATCGGCCGCCGACGTGCTGGTGGTGTCCCCGCACACAGTCAACACCCATCTGACATCCGTGTTCCGCAAGCTGTCGATCGCCTCCCGGGTCCAGCTCGCCAACCTGGTCGCCTCCCTCCCCGAGGCCTGAGGGGCGTCAGGTGGGTCACGGACAGCGGGGGTGGGCCGCCCCGGCCACCGTTGCGACCCGTGGAGACGGGGCCGGGCTCAGCGGGGCGGAGCGGAGTCGTTTCAGCACGGTCTTCTCGGCGTCTCCGAAGTCATGGTCGGGTCGGGTCGGTCGCAACCCGAGGCTAGGAGTCGCCCTGTCGTCGGGTTTTGCCGACCGCGCACCACCATTGGCCCGAGAGCGCACAGGCCGTCCGGGTCGGCGCCCGGGACCGTCGAGCGGCTCCCGCTCGGCCGCCGGGCGGTCCACCAGGGCTCGGCACGCCTCCTTGGTACGTTCACGCGATGCCCCCGCCACGGCCGGTCCGGTTGGCTGGGCCTCCGCCCCGTCCCGCCCCCGCCCAGTCGAAGGCCACCGGCATGCACACATCCACCCCCGTTCCGCCGACCGTCGTACTGGTGCACGGGGCGTTCACCGACGCCTCGTCCTGGTCGGAGGTCGTCGGGCCGCTGCGCACCGCCGGTCTGACGGTGCACGTCCCCGCGAACCCCCTGCGCGGCCTGGCGCACGACGCCGCGTGCGTCCGGAGCCTGCTGCGCGAGCTCGGCACGCCCGTCGTCCTGGTCGGCCACGGGTACGGCGGCGCGGTCATCACCCAGGCGGCCGACGGCACCGACCAGGTGGTGGCCCTGTGCTACGTCGCCGCGTTCGCCCTCGACGCGGGCGAGTGCCTGCTGGACATCACCACCCGCTTCGCCCCCTCCCCGTTGGCCGACGCCACCGCCACGACAGCCCTCGCCTCCGGCCCCGACGGCGAGGTGTGCATCCGCGCGGAGCGGTTCCGGCAGCTGTACGCCGACGACCTGTCACCCGCGGCCGGGCAGGTGCTCGCCGCGGCACAACGCCCGGTGGCCCTCGGCGCGCTGACCGACAGATCGGGCCCACCGGCCTGGGCGGACAAGCCGTCCTGGTACGCCATCGCGACCGCCGACCGGATGCTGAACCCCGCCGCCCAGCGCTTCATGGCCCAACGCATGGCGGCCACCGAGTACGTGCTGGACGCCTCGCACGCCGTCCCGCTCTCGCGGCCCGAAGCCGTGGTGGCGATGATCCTGGAGGCCACCGGACACGCCACGGGTACTCCGGGGGGTGTTTAATGTTCGTTCGAACGGAGGAGTCCGGTTGGACCCCCGTCCCCGAGCACCCGGCAAAGGCACCAGCATGATCTCACCGGCCAGATCGTCGGCCCGGCGGATCGCCGCCATCGTGGCCGGGCTCCTCCTCCTGGCGTCGGCCGCCACCGGATGCGGTCGCCCCACCGGTTCCGGGCCGGCCGGGGGCGAGGTCACCACCATCACCGCGCTCGACTACTACACCGACCGAACCGAACACGCCCAGTGGGGCGACCTGCTCACCGCGTGCGGGCGGACGGTCGGGGTCCAGGTCGAGCAGACGAGCGTCCCGGGGGCGTCCCTGGTCCCCAAGGTCCTCCAGCAGGCGTCCTCGCGGACCCTCCCCGACCTGCTGATGCTCGACAACCCGGACCTTCAGCAGATCGCCCGGACCGGCGCGCTGACCCCGCTGGACGGCTACGGCATCGACGCCGACGGCTTCGCCCCCGGCATCGCGTCGGCGGGCACCTACCAGGGCAAGCTGTACGGCCTGGCCCCCAACGTCAGCACCGTCGCCCTGATCTACAACAAGGACATGCTCGCCGAGGCCGGCGTCGCCGTCCCGAGGACCTGGGACGAACTGAAGGCGGCCGCGGCCGCGCTGACCCGCCCCGGGCGCTACGGCATGGCGGTCGACGCGAACGCCACCTTCGAGGGCACCTGGCAGTTCCTGCCCTTCCTGTGGTCCAACGGCGGCGACGAACGGCAGTTGGACACTCCCCAGGCCGCGCAGGCGCTCCGGCTCTGGGTCGACCTGGTGAACAGCGGCTCCATGTCGAAGTCGGTGCTGAACTGGACCCAGGCCGACGTCCACGACCAGTTCGTCGCCGGGCGGACGGCCATGATGATCAACGGCCCCTGGCGCATCCCGGCTCTGGAACAGGACGCCGACCTGCACTGGGGAGTGGCACCCGTTCCCGTCCCCCGGCTGGGGCAGTCCCCGGTCACCCCACTCGGCGGCGAGGTGTGGGCCGTCCCGCAGAGCCCTTCCAAAGCCCGGCAGCAGAAGGCCGCCCAGGTCCTCGCCTGCCTGAACTCCCCCTCGAACATGCTCACCCTGGCCCAGCAGCACCACACCGTGCCCTCCCGCACCGCGGTGGCCGCCCAGCACGCCGAGGCGAACCCGTCGATGGCCGCCTTCGCCCAGAGCGTGGCGGTGGCGCGCGCCCGTACCAGCGAGCTCGGCGTCGAGTGGCCCAAGGCGGCGACGGGCATCTACACCGCGGTCCAGTCCGCGCTGACGGGCGAACAGACGCCGGAGGAAGCCCTCAGCCATGCGCAGCAGACCGCCACGGGCCGCTGACCCGTCACCGGTCCGGCGCGGGGACCGCTGGATCCGGTGGCTGTTCGTCGCGCCCGCCGCGGCGTACCTGCTGCTGTTCTTCGGCTACCCGGTCGTCGACAACGTCGTGATGAGCTTCCAGCAGTACACCGTCACGAGCTTCTACACCGGTGACGCCCCGTTCACGGGCCTGCGGAACTACACGGCGGTCCTCTCGTCCCCCGCCTTCCCCCGGACCCTGCTGACCACGGCCGTGTTCACAGCCGGCTCGGTCCTGGGGCAGTTCGCCCTCGGCCTGGCCCTCGCCCTGTTCTTCCGGCGCCGCTTCCCGCTCGGCGGCGTGCTGCGGTCACTCCTGCTGCTGCCGTGGCTGCTGCCGCTGGTCGCCTCCGGAACCATCTGGAAGTGGATGCTCGACCCCGACACCGGAGTCGTCAACGCGGTGCTGCGCGGCCTCCACCTCACGTCGTCCGGGGTCCCCTGGCTCACCGGTACCTCCCAGGCGCTGCTGTCGGTCGTCCTGGTCAACATCTGGGTCGGCGTCCCCTTCAACACCGCGATCCTGTACGGCGGTCTGCAGGACATCCCTCCGCACCTGTACGAGGCGGCGAGGCTGGACGGCGCCGGTCCGCTGGCCTCGTTCCGCCACATCACCTGGCCGCTGCTGCGGCCGGTGGTTCGCGTGGTGCTCGTGCTGGGCGTGGTCTACACCGTCAAGGTGCTGGACGTCATCCTGGTGGTCACGGGCGGCGGGCCGGCCGGCGCCACCGAGACCATCGCCACCCAGGCCTACGAACTGTCCTTCCGGCAGTTCGACTTCGGGCGCGGCGCAGCGATGGGCAACCTGCTCATCGTCCTCTCGCTGGTGTTCGCCGTCCTCCACCTGCGCGCTGACCGGCGCGCCCGGACCGTCTGACCGTCTGAGAGTCGCTCCAGTGAAACGCCCACCCGGCCGCGGCGGCCTGCTGTCCGCCCTCGTCGGAATCGTCCTGCTCGCGCTGATGCTGTTCCCCGTCTACTGGATGGTGAACGCCTCCCTCCAGCCGGCCGGCAACACCCTGCACGGAGGATGGTTCCCGCTCCACCCGGACCTCAGCGGATACGCCACCGCGCTGCACGACCAGGGGCGCAACCTCGTCACCAGCCTCTTGGTGGCCCTCGGCAGCGCGCTGCTCAGCCTGGCGCTCGCCGCACCGGCGGCCCACGCGCTGGCCCGGTTCCGCCTGCGCGGCACCAGGGTCGTACTCCTGGGCATCCTGACCACCCAGGCGGTGCCGGGCATCGTGGTGGCCAACGCGCTCTACAGCGCGTACAACGACCTGGGGCTCCTGAACTCCCGCCTCGGGCTGGTCCTCGCCGACTCCACCGCCGGCGTCCCCTTCGCGATCGTCGTCCTGCACTCGTTCATACGGAGCATCCCCGAGGAGGTCATCGAGGCCGCACGGGTGGACGGCGCCGGCCGACTGCGCGTCTTCCGTTCCGTGGTTCTCCCGTTGAGCCGGAACGCACTGATCACAGCCGGCGTCTTCACCTTCCTCCTCGCCTGGAGCGACTTCCTCTTCGCCCTCACCCTCACCACCACGGACACCGTCCGGCCGGTCACCCTGGGTGTCTACGAGTACCTCGGCGCCCACACCGACCGGTGGAACGCCGTCATGGCCACCGCCGTCCTGTCGTCCGTACCCGCCGCCGTCCTGCTGGTCGTCGCCCAGCGCCGCGTCACCGGCTCCGTCGCCGGCACGGCCGACAAGTGAGGATCGGACCCGATCTACTAGGTTCACGCGATGCCCCGCTCCCGGACCAGCTGGCACGGTGACCCGGAAGGCACAGCGGTGGACAGAGCCACCGGTGGCCGACCGACCCGAGAGGAACCCGGTGCCCGCAACTCTCTCCACCGCGCGACTGTCCGCCTCCGACCGGGCGGAGAGCTGGCACGACGCGGTGTCCCACGCCTTCGTGCCGATGGCCGTGGACCTCCTGGAGGAGGTACCGTCGCCCAGGGCGATCGTCGGCCACCAGCTCGGCCCGATCCGGATACTGCGGGTCCAGGCGGGACCGCAGGTGGTGACGCGCAGCCGGCGCATGCTCGCCGACGACGGCCCCCCGTCGCTGATCCTCAGCCTGCAGGAGCACGGCAGCGCACTCAAGGAGCAGGACGGCAGGGAGTCCGTCATCCGGCCGGGCGAGTTCTCCATCACCGACACCTCCCGGGTCTTCCGCAAGAAGATCGAAGAGAGGTTCGTCTTCACCTCCTTCCACTTCCCCCGCGCGGAGCTGGACGTCTCGGAACAAGAACTCCGAGTACTGACCGCCACCCCCTTCAGCGGCGCCGAGGGCAGCGCCGCCCTGGTCGCCACCTACTTCTCCCGGATGGCGCGCGAGGCGCAAACCCTGGACGAGGCCGTCGGCCGCCGGGCCGCGAGCACCGCGCTCGACCTGCTGGCCCTGTTCGTCGACGACCGCTCCCGCCGCTCCCGTCGACAGGCCCCGCGCAGCGCGGCTTCCCTGGAACGGGTCAAGGACCACATCCTGCGCAACCTCCGCGACCCGGACCTCCGCCCGTCCACGATCGCGGAGGCCAACTTCATGTCGGTCCGATTCCTCCACAAGCTCTTCCAGCTCGAGAACACCACGGTCAGCAGTTGGATTCGCGCCCAACGCCTGGAACGCTGCAGCCGCGACCTCCTCCGCCCGGTCGCCGCGGAACTCGGCATAGCAGGCATCGCCCGCCGCTGGGGCTTCGCCAACTCCAGCCACTTCAGCCGCGCCTTCCGCGCCGCCTACGGCATGCCCCCCAGGGACTGGCAGGTCAGCAACGACCCGGCACGATGACCCTCCCCCGCCCCGCCGGGCGCTCCACCGGGTTTGACCGTCAGTGCCCATCGCTGTACCGACTCTGCACCCCTCCGGAGGCACGATGCCGAATGCGCGCGTCCGGGCGTGGGCGTCCTCCCGAACGACGACCCCGGACTCCTGCCGTGCTTCCGGATCCTGGAACGTTATTGATTGAACGTCAAATCTGTTGGACACCAAATGAATTGACGGGCGGAGAGCCGAAACGCCACGCCTCCCGCCCCCTCGCCATCGCTTCGACCGCCCCCCCTTCCGTCCTGTCGCAGGCCGCCCGCACAGGCCGATCGACCCGCCCCGCGCGCGACCCGCCGCGTGGCACAGTGCTGCCCGGAAGAAGACCCGCGGCGCCCCGAACGGTGCCGTTCCCGAATCGGACCGACCGTCAGGTCGTGGGTCCGGCGCACGAGAGAGAAGACGATGAAGAGGCACACCACCGTCCGCACACGGCTCCGTTCGGTCCTCCTGGCAGGCGTGGGCCTGAGCATGGCGTTCACCGGCGTGCTCGGCGCGGCCGGAACCGCCGAGGCCCGCACCGAGTGGCGCCACATGTCCCATGTGTGGTTCGACCTGTCGGAAGGCCCCAGCGACAACGAGCGGATGCGGTACTCCGACTTCCTGGGAAGCCTGCGGGTGGCGGTCTCGGGTTACAACGTGCAGGAGACCCAGCTCGAGGACATCGGTCTCGTCCAGGTCTCGCTGTCCGCGCTCGACAACCAGGGCCAGCGCCGCCGCGTCGAACTCTGGATCAACCCCTCCAACCTCTACCTGTGGGGCTACTCCAACCAGTACGGCGACACCTACCAGTTCAACGACCTCAACGGTGCCCTGCAGTCGCGGATCTCGGATACCACCGCCCCGGCGCCGCCGGTCAGCCACAACGTCCAGACCCTGAACTTCGGCTCCAACTACAACTCGCTCTCCACGGCGGCCAGCCGGGGCCGGGAGTCCATGCCCATCAGCTGGAACGACATGCGGGGCTCCATCCTGCACCTGGCGGGCGAGAACAACCCGTGGGGCAACCGCCAGGCGACCGCCCGGTCGCTGAGCCTCATGATCCAGGCCCTGTCCGAAGCCGCCCGGTTCAACGACGTCGAGGGTACCTTCCGCGCGGCGATGACCGACTGGAGCGTGCAGAGCCTGCCGATCCAGCAGCAGTACCTGGAGAACTCCTGGGACGCCCTGTCCCGCTTCTACGAACGTAGCTCGGCGGGCCTGAACGCGACCCCGGTCGACATTCCGACCGTCGGGAGGGTCGACAACCTCGGCACTCTGCGCCGGTACGTGCAGATGACCATGGGCGGCCCCCACACCGACAACGGGGACTGGAGCCACGACGAACTCTGACGGGCCTCCGGCCTGTCGTCGCCCGCGTCGCTCCAGCCGGACCACGGTCGTCCCACGACCGGGTGGAGCGGCGGCGGGCGACGACACGTGCATCCGCGCCCGGTCGCGAAGTCGTGGTCGTCGCGGTGCGTCGGCAGCGTGATACGCGCGCCGTCCCCGGCGCCGTCGGAGTCGTCCCCGAGTTCGTCGGCGCTGTCGCCGGCGTCGTCGATGGCGTCGTCGATGGCGAGGTGCAGGGCGAGTTCCTCGGCGGTGCAGGTCGGCCGCGGCCAGCGGCCGCGTTCGAGGTCGTCGGCGAGGTCGTCGGCGAGGTCGTCGGCGGCGCGGGCGAAGCGGCGCCGCCACTGGAGGTCGGTGGCGAAGGTCAGCTTCGGCAGCCGCGGGAACACCCCCCAATCGCCCTCGTCCTCGTACGCCTCGTCGGCCAGCAGCGACAGCGCGGTGTGGAGGAGGTCGGCCGTGCGGGGAGTCAGCTGCCACAAGCAACTCTCCTCCTCACACTCCGGGTCCTCGCAGTGCGGAGGCCCCACAAGAGGTTGTCCTGGTCGAGTTCCAGGTCCAGATCGCGGGCTTCGCCGGCCGGGTGGGTGAGTGCGCCTCCGTTGCCGCGCGCGTGCAGCACGTGGACGGTCAGCGGCCCGTCGACGGGCAGTTCAGTGCTGAAGATCAGGGCCGGCGTGTCCGTACCTCGGCGAAGTACTGGGGGCGGTAGCGGTAGCCGACGGAGGTGCCGCTGTCCCTGCCGGTCACGGCGAAGCCCGCCCGCAGGGCGGCGTCCGCGGGGAGGATCGACACGCTGTCGTCCGGATGGCGCCTGGCCAGGAAACACCCACCGCGGCCGTGGGACAGCTGGCGTGCGGCGCGGCGGAACGGGCCCGGACGGGGTCAACTGTGCTGCAGGCAGCGCTTGAGCTCGTTGAGGTCGTAGAAGTGGCTGTCCTCGGCGATGGGCTTGCAGGAGGGCTTGAAGGCGGCCTCCTTCTCGTTGTAGAGCATGCGCACGAGGTACCTGGCGGGCTCTGCGTTCGAGGGCGTGTTCGCGAAGAGGTCCCACTGGATGTTCGCGGCCATCGGTGCGACGTCGGCGCCGCGCCACGGGTTGTTCGCGTAGGAGTACGGTGTCTCGGGCTCGGCGGGCTCGGTGCTGCCGGGCAGGCCCATGAGGGCGGCGAGCGGTTCGATCTCCTCGGCGTGGGTGAACCGGAGCACCGCACCCGTGTCGCTGGTGCCGGCGGCCTTGGCCCCCGCCTGGGCCAGGAGGTCGTCCAGGAGGACGCCGGCCATCCCGTAGGTGATCGTGCGGCCGCTGAAGGCGGGGCCCTTCTGGTAGAACTCCTCGGCGTCGTCCAGGTAGGCGAACCACTGGGCGTCACGCGGGGTGAGGAAACGGGTGAGGTCGACACCCGGCGCCTCGACGCTCAGATCGGGCGCCGCGCTGTAGAGCTGGTACAGCGACCGGGCGAAGGACACCTGCTCCTCGTCGGACATCGCCGCGATGAAGTCGTCCTGGAACAGGCGCGCCGCGACGTGCCGCGCGGCCTCGGCGGTTCGCGGGTCGTCATCGATCCGCGCGAGGACGGCGGCCAGTTCCGGATCGCTCTTCAGATAGGCCTGGTAATCGGCGTTCTGCGGCTGCTTGTGGAAGTACAGCAGGTCCTTGTCGGTGACCGGCGCCTTGATCAGACCGGTCAGCGCGGGATCGCCGGAGGTGAGACCGTCCGTGAACGCGTTGGCGCTCGCGACCGCACGCGCAACACCCGAGGTCTCCACCACGACGGGCTCCTGCCGGGCTGTGATGGTGTGGAACAGCGACGGCAGTCGCTGTTCCATCCGCAGCGCGGTCTGGCGGTGCTCGTCGGCCCCGCGGCCGGAGAGGTTGCCGTAGCCGAGCGTCGAGGCCGCGTCCAGGAGCCCTTGCACCTGCGGGCCGAGGTCCGCGCCGAGGCCGGTGAGGGCGTTCTGTTGCTGGGCCGAGCGCAGGACAGCGAGCACGGCGTCACCGTCGTCGCTGTTCGTCATGGCTCGGGAGCCGTGGCGGGCGACATTCTCGGTGAACACCGGGTTGAAGCCCCGCGGCGGCTTCTGGTAGCCGTTGGGCTTCTTCTGCGGGGTGTACGGGGCCTTCGTGCCGTAGAGCTCCTGATGGGCGTAGTGCGTACCGGTCCAGTCGCGGGCTGACGCGGTACCCGCGGTGGACAGCACGCCGGCGCTCAGGGCGACGGCGACGACGGCGGAAACGGTGGCGTGACGATTCATGTCGTCCTTCGGTTTGCTGTGTTCTGTCGGCCGGTGATGACGACCGGATCTTCGCAGGAACGGGGGAAAGATCGCGGGCGCCCGTTGGTGTTCCGGGCGAAGGGCAGTTGAACGCTGACCGTCGCCGGCTGACGGGGTCTGTTCCGCCGCTGTCAGCCGGGCGGATGGGCCCGACTGACGGCCCGACGCCGCGATGTCGTGTCCGGCGCCCGGTGGGCCTGCCCGTCTCAGGCAGACCCACCGGCGACTGGTCGGGGCCGACCGCTCAGGCCGGTTCGACGCAGAACAGCGCTGCCCGCACGTCATCGACGCTGACGTCGCCGCACCCGGTGACTCGGATGCGCAACTGCTCGCCGGGCAGCAGGGTGGCAAGGCCACGGTCGGCCGCCGCCGAGGGGCTGAGCCGGTCGGGCTGGAGCAGGAGGTCACGGACCAGAGTGCCGGCGGTGACGGTGACCTCGACTGCGCCGTCGAGGCCCTCGGCCGGTGTGACGGTGACCTCGAACTCGGGCTTCGGGTAGGCGAAGTGGCGGTCCGCGACGGCGACGTGGACGGCTCGCTGCCCGTCCGCGTCGGCCACCAGCAGCTCGGTGGTCGAGCCTTCGGCCGGCAGGAGCTCCGGCGGCACCATCAGCCGGGTCACCGAACGGGCGTCCGCCCGCACGGGAAGCTGGGTCTGAGCCGCGATGGTGCCGTCCGCGGCGACCCGGCGCAGTCGCAGGACCGTTTCCCATGGTTGCCTGGCCTGGTTGACGAGAGCGGCTTCGGGCGCACCGGTGACGCCGGGCGGTTGGAGGGTGAGCAGGCGGTCGGCGTACAGTCGTCGCAGCTCGTGGTAGAGGGGCTTGAGGCGGCCGTCGCCGTCGATGGCGGCCCAGGAGGAGACCGGCCAGCAGTCGTTGAGCTGCCACACGATCGTGCCCGCGCAGCGGGGCCAGTGGGAGCGCCAGTGTTCGATGCCGGTGGCGATGGCACGGGCCTGGACGACCTGGGTGAGGTAGTGCCACCGGTCGAAGTCCGTTGGGAGTTCGAAATGGCGGGCGAGGCCGCGATCGAGCTTGCCGTTGCCGTCGTCGGCCTTCTGGTGGTGGAGCATGCCGGGCGAGTCGGGTGCCAGGACCTCCCCGGGCAGGGCGCGGCGGAGGGTGGCCAGGGCGGGCGGCGCCTGCCAGCCGAACTCGGCGACGAACCGGGGGACGTTCTCGCGGTACTCGCTGTAGTCCCGGCGGTTCCAGACCTCCCAGGAGTGATGGGTGCCGTGGTCGGGATCGTTGGGGTGGTGATCCCAGCTTCCGGACCAGGGGCTGCCGGCCGTGTACGGACGGGCGGGGTCGAGTTCGGCGACGATCCGGGGCAGCAGGCCGAGGTAGTAGCCCTCGCCCCAGGAGTCGCCGACGAGTTCCGGCTCCCAGTCCCAGTCGCGGAAGCCCCAGAGGTTCTCGTTGTTGCCGTTCCACAGCACCAGCGACGGGTGCGGCATCAGGCGGACGACGTTCTCCCTGGCCTCGGCCTCGACCTCGCCGCGCAGTGGCTGCTCCTCGGGGTAGGCGGCGCAGGCGAAGAGGAAGTCCTGCCAGACCATCAGGCCGAGTTCGTCGCAGGCGTCGTAGAAGGCGTGGTCCTCGTAGATGCC
Organism: Kitasatospora sp. NPDC127060; assembly: GCF_042724935.1. Classification (NCBI taxonomy): domain Bacteria; kingdom Bacillati; phylum Actinomycetota; class Actinomycetes; order Kitasatosporales; family Streptomycetaceae; genus Kitasatospora; species Kitasatospora sp. NPDC127060. The sequence continues at coordinate 39,386 of NZ_JBHXEG010000066.1, read as the reverse complement.
GCCGCCCCAGACCCGAATGAGGTCGATGTTGGCCTCGGCGGCACGGGTGAGGCGCTCCCGGTAGCGGGACGGGGTGACGCGGCTGACCAGGGTGTCGTCGGGGATCCAGTTGACGCCACGGGCGAAGAGGCGCTCGCCGTTGACGACCAGGGTGAAGCCGGTGCCGTCCTCGTCGGCGGAGCGGTCGAGTTCGACGGTGCGGAAGCCGATCCGGCGGTGCCAGGTGTCCAGCGGTTCGGTGTCGTCGGAGAGGGTGACGTCGAGGTCGTACAGCGGCTGCCCGCCCCGGCCGCGCGGCCACCACAGTGCGGGGCCGGGGACCTCCAGTACGAGTACGGCGGCGTCGCCGTCGAGGACGGCTTCGGCGGTCGTGCCCGCCACCGTGGCTCGGACCGTGAGCGGACGGCCCGCACCGGTGGCGGTACGGTCGACGGTGAGGTGCAGTTCGACGCGACCGTTGCCGTCAAAGACCGTCACCAGGGGCCGAACCTGGGCGATACGGGCGGTTGACCAGTGCTCCAGCCGGGCGGGGCGCCAGATTCCGGCGGTGGGCAGGGTGGGGCCCCAGTCCCAGCCGAAGCTGCTGGCCATCTTGCGGATGTACTGGAAGGGCTCGGGGTAGACGTTGGGGCGCGCACCGGTGACCGCCCGGGTCTCGGCGGCCTCCTGGTAGGCGCTGGTGAAGTGGACGGCCAGCTCGCCCGCCAGGCCGGTGACGTCGAAGCGGTAGCTCCGGTGCATGTTGCGGGTGCGGCCGAGTTCCGTCGCCCCGAGGGTGATCCGGGCAGCGGTGTCCAGGCCGGCGAACACCACGTCCGTGCGCTCGTGGGCGCTGGCCGCCGCCACGCGGGTGGTGTAGGTCCAGTCGCGGCGGCCGACCCAGGTGACCTCGTTCTCGTTGGCGGCGAGGAACGGGTCCGGGATCAGACCGGCGTTCAACAGATCGGTGTGAACGCAGCCCGGGACCGTCGCGGGCACATGCTCACCCCCGTACTGCAGGGCCCAGCCCTGGTCGAGCTGAGTGATGTCCTTCATGGTGCGGCTCCTGTCCGGTGGCCGGGCTTGTCGGTGGCGCCAGTAACCGTAGCCCTCGCGACAACCTCTGTCTATTAACCGGTTAGGTTGACTATATTGGCTTCTAGCAGCCATTTCAGCGAAGGAAGCTAGGCGTCTACCTAAATCGGTTCATCATCCGCGATCGACGGCTGCCGGGGGCTGGTCCAGTGCTGCCTTCCCGCCACCGCGGAGCCGGCGCGAGGGCGGGAACAGTCGGTGCGCCGGCTCCGGAAACGGGCGGCTCAGATGGCCGGCACCTGCACCCAGAACCGGACGTCGTTGCCGAGGTTGGCGGAGTCCGAATCCAGCCGGGCCTTGATCCAGTAGACGGCGGCCTTGTAGCGGGAGATGTCGGCGGTGTCGGGGTTGCTCAGACCGGAGGCTCCGTTGCGGTGTCCGGCGAACCAGGTGTCCAGGCCGTACTGGCCCTGGCTCTGGTGCAGGCAGGAAACGTCCTGGCCCAGGCCGGAGTTGAGCGCGGCGCCGTTGTTGTACTGGGCCGCCGACTGGCCGGAGAACTGCCCGCAGGAGGTTCTGAGCATCAGCCAGTTCTGCTTGAAGATGCCAAAGTTGGCGGCGTCACCGGACTTGTTGTCGCCGTACGGGTAGTCGGCGGTCATCCGGTCGCTCTCCAGCATGGCGATCGCCAGGTCGAGGGAGGTGGCACCAACGGTCCGCACCTGGCTCTTGCGGCCGCCGAGACCGCTGACGAGGTAGGAGCCGCACGGCATGCCCGAGGGGCAGGCGGTACCGCCGCCACCGGTGTCGGCCCGCGAGCCGCGGACGACACAGGACTGGTTGTTCTCCCATCCCCAGCCGTCGCCGTCCGGATCGCTGGCGCTGCCGTTGACGCAGTACGGGTATCCGTTGGGTGCGGTGTCAGCGGATGCGAGCTGGGCGAAGGCCGCGGTGGCGGCGAGGGTGGTGAGGGTGGCGAGTGCGGCGCCGAGCGCCTGGGGGACACGGTTCATGACGGTTGCTCTCCTGGTTCGCTGGCTCCCCCGGGCCGGCGGCGCCCGCCCGGGGGAGGGGTGGGTCAGTAGGTCGTGCAGGCCGATCCGTTCAGCGCGAAGGCGGTCGGGACACCGTTGGTGCCGGGCGTCGAGGTGCCGGTGAAGCCGAACGCGACCGTGCCGCCGGCTGCGATGGTCGTGTTGTAGTCGGGCGGATTGCCCGCGGTGACCCGCTTGCCGTTCTGGGTTCCGCTGGCGTTCCACACGGCAGTGACGGTCTGCCCACCGGGGAAGGCGAACACCAGCTGCCAGCCGTCGACCGGGGTGGAGCCCGTGTTCCTGATGGTCACGTCACCGTTGAAGGAGGCTCCCCAGTCGGACAGGCCGTAGTGGACGGCACAGGTGCCCGCCGGGGTCGCTCCCGGAGAGCCGGAGGGGCCGCCGCCCGGGGAAGGCGACACGGAGTCGGTCGGGGTGACGAGCCCGCTCTTGGCCGCCATGCGGTCGGAGTGCTCGCGGAACACGGCCAGTTCTGGCGCGCCCGCCCGAACGCCGAACGTGCCGTCGACGTCGTGGTCCTCGTACCACCAGAAGGCACTGCCGTCACCGTCGGCCGACTCGAAGTCCGTGTAGAGGGCGTTCCACCAGGCGGAGCGGTCGACGTTCTGGACGTTGAACTCGCCCATGAAGAAGGGCTTGCCGATCACGTTGTGCGAATCGGCGATCCAGGCCCGGATGAGCTTCCTGGTCTGGTCGATCGTCAGGTTCGCCCAGGGTTCGGTCGGGTACGGGTGGGCCGAGGTGTAGTCGATGTACGGCGACTGCTGCACGGCCACGAACGGATTGCCCTCGTCACCCCCGAACCCGTACGCGGTGCCATGGCCCTCGATGCCGACGCCGAGCAGGTGCTTGCCGTCGATGCCCTTGACGAAGGCGCCCATCTCGTCGACCCAGGCTCGCAAGGTGGTGCCGCCGGTGTCCTCGGCGGCGCCCTGCCCCTGGTAGCGGGGCTCGTTCATGAGGTCCCAGGCGAAGATGGTCGCGTCGTCCCTGTACCTGACGCCGCTGTAGTGGTTGGTGCGGTTGAGCACGTGCCCCACGTAATCCTTGTACGAGGTGAAGCAGCCGGGGCACCGCTTCCTGTCGAAGAACGCCGCCCGACCGGGCTGGCCGCCGGACAGGCCCTCCCACTGCAGGCGGGTGTCGATTCCGCCGTAGGCCTCCCAGTAGTTCTCGAACACCGGGATCAGCTTCAGGCCGTGCGCCCTGGCGGACTCGATGACGTAGTCGAACTGGGCGAACTCCTGCTCGTCGTAGACCCCCTTGGCCTTCTCGAAGCCGTGCCAGTTCTCGTGGCTGAACATCCACAGCCGGACCACGGTCGCCTTGTCCGCCCGCAGGTTGGCGAAGTGGGCGTCGATGCGCGCCTTGTCCATGAACTGCGTCTCGGTGTCGCCGGCCCCCGAGCCGAAGGTGAAGAGGTCATAGGAGTCTGCGCCCGCGAAGTAGTACTGCTTGCCGTTCAGGCAGAAGTGGATGCCGCAGCGGCCGACGAAGGCGCTCGCGGTGTCGGCCGCGGAGGCGGTTCCCCGGGTCACTGCGAGGCCTGCTGCGGCGAGAACGGCCGCGAGGAGGAGCGCCAGCGGCCAGAGGCGGCTTCCGGCGGCGGAGTGTGGTTGATGATGCACGCGCGTCCCTTTCGTCCCGGACGGGTGGGTGGTGGGGGAAGGGCCCCGGCGCCCGGCGACTCCACCGGGGACGCGTCGGGGGCGGTGCGGCCCCGGCTCGGGGTGCGTCTGCCGGCGCGCGGGAAGCCGGCGGCAGAGTCCGGCCACGGCTCTGATTAACCGCTTAATGCAGACGGACCGTATGGCCGCCGATAGTCGCCCGTCAATAAGCGGTTAACCGTTTGTTGCAATGAGCTTGCCGACCGGCCGCTGTCGCCGGGTGGGCGCGTAGTAGCTTGAGGGCATGTCCCAGCAGAAGAGTCCCGCCGCTCGGCGGCCGACCATCACCGACATCGCGAAGATCGTCGGTGTGTCCAAGGTGTCGGTTTCCAACGCGCTCAACGGTCGGCCCGGTGTCTCCGAGGCCACCCGGGCCCGCATCGAGGCCGTGGCCGAAGAGATCGGGTTCGTGCGCAACAGCGCGGCCCGGGCGCTCAGCGGGGCGAGGGCGGCGGCGGTGGGCCTGGCGCTCGCCCGCCCCGCGCGGATGCTGGGGACCGAACCGTTTTTCATGGAACTGATCGGCGGCATCGAGAACGTGCTGTCCGACGCCTCGTACTCGTTGGCGCTCCAGGTCGTCACGGACCACGAACGTGGCCTGGAGGCCTACCGGCGCTGGTGGAGCGAGCGGCACATCGACGGCGCCATCCTGGTCGACCTTCACGAGAACGACGCCCGGGTGCCCGCGCTGGAGGCACTGGGCCTGCCGACCGTGGTGATCGGCCACCCGTCGGGGTCGGGCTCGCTGACCCCCGTCTGGTCGGACGACGACGCCGCAGTGCGGGAGACCGTGGAATACCTCGCCGCGCTGGGCCACCGGCGCATCGGCCGGGTGGCCGGGCTGGAGGGCCTGGTGCACACCTCGATCCGGGACCGGGCCTTCGCCGCCGCCAGTTCCGAACTCGGCCTGGACCCCACGCCCACGGCGCACACCGACTACACGGGCGAGTCCGGGGCCCGGGCCACCCGGCGCCTGCTGCTCTCCCCCACCCGCCCGACGGCGATCCTCTACGACAACGACATCACCGCCGTCGCCGGACTCTCGGTGGCCCAGGAGATGGGGCTCCAGGTGCCGCGCGACCTGTCGATCGTCGCCTGGGACGACTCCCCCCTGGTTCAGGTGGTCCGGCCGCCGCTGACCGCGCTGACCCGCGACATCCATGCCTACGGCGCGAACGCGGCCCGCACTCTGCTCGCCCTGATCGCCCGCGGGCGCGGGAGCGGCGAAGGCTTCGAGGACCGGGCTCCCCGGCTCACCCCGCGCGGGAGCACCGCACCGCCGTCGGCCTGAACGTTCAGGTACGGGCCGACGGGCCGGTGGTCCCGCGCGGGACCAGCACCGGAGCGTCGGAGACCCGCGAACGGGCCCGGCCGTCGTCCAGGAGCTCCAGCAGGCAGCGAGCGACCTCGGCGCCGAAGGCGAAGGGGTCGTAACTGAGCGCCGAGAGCGCCGGCCGGGTGATCCGGCACAGGTCCGAGTCGTCCCAGGCGACCAGCGACACGTCCTCGGGTACCCGCAGGCCGAGCTCGCCAGCCACCGCGAGGCCCGCCACCGCCATGAGGTCGTTGTCGTACACGATGGCGGTCGGCCGGTCAGCGTCGGCCAGCAGTGAGCGGGTCGCCGTGGCGCCCTCGTGTGCGGACAGGGTGGTGTGCACGCTTCTGGCGTCCTCCAGCCGCAGTTCGGCGGCGGTGGACGCGAACGCCTCCGCGCGGACGATCGACTGGCCCAGCGCCACCGGCCCGCTGATGTGCGCGATCCGGCGGTGGCCGAGGATCGACAGGTAGCGGACGGCCTCCGCCATGGCCATCGCGTCGTCGTGCCACACTGCCGGGAAGGGGCCACTGAGCTGTGGGGGCGCGACCGCGACGACGGGCATGCCGAGCCGGTGAACGGGTTCGATCCGCGGGTCGTCGCTGGTCACCCCGACCAGGACCGAGCCGTTCACCTTGCCGGACTGCCACCACTGCTTGTACAGCGCGATCTCGGCGTCGAGGTCGGGGGCGACGTGCAGCAGCAGGGAGCAGGGCCGCTCGGTGAGCACACTCTCGATCCCGCCGATCAGCGCCATGTGCACCGCGTCCAGAACGGTGCCGGCGGCGGCGCGGGTGAGCGCCATGCCGATGGTGTGGACCCGGGGCCCCTGAGCGAGGGACCGGGCCGCGAGATTGGGCGACCAGCCCAGTTCGCGGGCGGCCTCGACGATCCTCTTGCGGGTGTCGGCGGAGACGCCGGGCCGGTCGTTGAGGGCGAGCGAGACGGCGCCCGCCGACACCCCGGCTCGGGCGGCGACGTCCCGGATCGTCACCCGGCTTTCCATGCGCGTTCCTTCCCTCGGCCCAGCGGATGCGCGACGAGGCGCCGCCCGGGTCCATCCTGTCAGGTGAGGTGACCTGTGCGGGACCGCGGGCGGCGGGGAAGGCGAAGGGCGAGGTGGTCAGTCGGCGCGGGGGCCGATCTCCCCGGAGCCGCGAGGGATCAGGCGGGTGGGGATCTCGATCCGGTGGGCCGCGCCTGTGTCCCCGGCCAGGCGCTCGAAGAGCGTGCGGGCGGCTGCGGCACCGAGCGCGGCCGGGTCCTGGGCGACGACCGTGAGACCCGGCGTGAGCAGATCGGCCAGTTCCAGGTCGTCGAATCCGACCAGGGCGGGGCGGGGCCTGTCCGGTGGGAGGTGGTGCAGCACGGCCAGGGTGATCCGGTTGTTGGCCGTGAGGAGGGCGGTGACCGGCGCCGGTCCCCTGGTCAGCCGGTCGACGGCGGCCGTGACCCGGGCCGGATCGGTGGGTCCGGTGTCGATCCACCGCTCGTCCACAGGCAGGGCGGCGTCGGCCATGGCTGTCCGGTAGCCGCGCAGCCGCTCGGCACTGGTGTGGAGGCGGGCCAGGTCCCCGATGAAGCCGATCCGCCGATGGCCGTGCCGGATCAAGTGTGCGACCCCGGTCCGGGCGCCGCCCGCGTTGTCGCTGAGCACGGCGTCCGCCTCGATGGCGGCCGCCGGGCGGTCGAGGAAGACCACGGGGGTCCCGGCGGCGGATTCCGGAAGCAGGTAGCGGTGGTCGTCCCCGGTCGGCACCACGATCAGGCCGTCCACCCGGCGGGCGCAGAAGGCGAGCGCGAGGTCGCGTTCGCGGTGCGGGTCCTCGGCACTGGAGCCGGTGAACAGGAGGCAGCCGTGCTCTGCGGCCACGACCTCCACCGCGCGGGAGAGGGCGGAGGAGAAGGGGTCGCCGATGTCCTCCAGGAGCAGGGCGATGCTGGCGGTCCGGCCGGTGCGCAGCAGGCGGGCACTGTCGTTCCGGCGGAACCCGAGCCGGTCGATGGCGGCCCGCACCCGCTCGGCCGTCGCGGAGGCGACGCCGTTCTCTCCGTTCACCACCCGGGACACGGTCTTCAGACCGACCCCGGCCTCCGCGGCGACGTCGTTCATCGTGGGCCTGGCCGGCCTGCTGCCGTGTCCCCTGCTCATGCCCGGCAGCATACGGTGGCGCCGTCCGCGGGTCCGAGGACCAGGTCGGCCCAGGCCGCGGCGAGCAGGCGATGGCCGTACGGGGTGGGGTGGACGCCGTCGGCGGCGATCCGATCGGGTGCGCCCACGGCGCGGGCGGCCTGGTTGAGCAGGCCGTCGGCGGCCAGCAGGAGCGCCTCGAACTCGGTGGCGAGCCTGCGGACGGCATGGATGCGCGGGTCGAGGTCCTCGCGCCAGGCCCACTGCTCGGGGGTGACGGGGACCAAGAACGGTTCGATGAGCAGCAGCCGGGCGTCGCAGCGTTCGCGGACCTGGGCGAGCAGGCGCCGGTACGCGTCCTCCCAGTGGTCGGGCGGTGAGGCGAGCTCGGAGTCGTACCGGCGCAGGGTGTCGTTCACGCCGATCATCACGGAGAGCAGGTCGGGCCGGTGGGCCAGGGTGTCGCGCTCCCAGCGGTCGCACAGGTCGAGGACGCGGTCGCCCGAGACCCCCTGGTTGAGAACGGTCGCACCGGGGTGTGCGGCGTTCAGGACGGCCGCGGCGAGCGCCGCGTAGCCGTGGCCCAGGGAGGCGGGGTCGCCGCGGTCGCGTCCGGCGTCGGTGATGCTGTCGCCTTGGAAGAGCACGACGGCGTTGAGCGGCAGGTCGGATGGCATGCGGTCCTCGGGCGGTAGGCCGCCGCACCCGTCGGGCGGTGGGCGGCGGGGGCGGTGTGGGGGCCGGTCAGCCGGCGGCCATCGCCCTGGCGTGGGCGGCGAACAGCTGGGCGGTGGTGCGGGTCGGGTTGGCGGGGTCGTTGTTCCACATGACGCGGTGGCCGTCGTAGTCCGGGTAGAAGGAACCGTCGTCGACCCGGGAGGTGAGCAGCCAGAACTGGTCGCCCGCACCGCCGCCGGTGCGGACGGCGTCGGTCCAGGCGGTGTAGGCGACGTCGCGGGCGGCGGTGTCGGGGATGTCCCGTGCCGCGTCGATCTGCAGCCCGAACTCCTCGATCACCACGGGCTTCCCGAGCGCTCGGCCGGCGGCGAGGTGGTCCTCGATCCAGCGGGTGCCCCAGGAGGTGGCGTCGATGCCGGGCTTGCCGGTCCTGGTCTCGCCCCAGTTCTGCGGGTAGACGTGGACGGTGCCGTAGTCGACGGCGGGGAGGGCCACCAGTCCGTTCCACCGGACGCCCTCGTAGTCCGAGTAGGGGTAGTCGGCGTGTCCGGGCCGTCCGAAGAAGCCCTCGTCGCCGACGGCGACCAGCTGGCGGGGGGCGAGCGATTTGACGTAGGCGCTCATCTCGGCGGCCCAGGCGAGCAGGGTGGCGCCGCTCTTGTCGCTGCGGCACCGCGGTTCGTTGGCGAGTTCGAAGGCCATGATGGTGGGGTCGTCGCAGTACCGCAGGCCGGTGTAGAGGTTGCGGTGCTGGACGAGATGTTTGGCCCAGGCTCGGTAGCAAGCCCTGATCCCCGGGTCGGTGTAGAAGCGGTCGTGGTTGACACCGTCGCCGTACGAGTCGTCGGGCAGGCCGAGGAACCAGCTGACGTACTGCTGCATGCCCCCGTAGTCCGGCCAGTTGTTGACCAGCGGCAGGACGAGGCGGATCCCGAGCTGCCCGGCCTTGTGGACGGCGTAGTCGAGGGAGTCGAACGCCTCGTCGTCGTAGCTGTGGGGCTTGGGCTGGAGCGGGCGGTACGAGTGTCCGGAACCTTCGGCGAACGCCCAGGCCCGTACCACGGCCAGGCCCATCGCGGCAGCGTCGTCGAGGACCGCGTCGACCATGTAGTGGGACTGCTGGTGCAGGTAGTAACAGTTGGTGCCACCGAAACGGAAGGGGTTTCCCCCCAGACGGAGTTCACCGCCACCGGCTGTGACGAAGCCGGCGGTTCGGCGGCTTTGGCCGGTGAGCGGCGCGGGCCCGGCGGCGGCCGGCGTGGTCAGGGCCGGGACGGCGGCCAGCGCCAGGGAGGCGGAGGCTGCTCCGAGCAGCGAGCGACGGGTGAGGGCGTTATCGGTGCTGCCAGAAAGTGCGTTCACGGGAATGGACCTCCGGAGTGGGCGCCTGGTGGCGCCGACGGGTGGGAGCCGTGTGGTCAGACGGCGGTGTGCTCGGGAACGCGGGCCCGGTAGAGCGTGGCGGTCCCGCGCAGCTCCGCCGGAGCGCCGGCGGCCGGGAGAAAGGCGCTGTCTCCTCGGCGCAGGGTGAGCGGTCGCCCCGGGAAGCGGTGGAGCTCGGCGGTGCCCTCGGTGCAGAGCAGCACCTGCGGGCCGTCGGCGGAGAGAGTGGCGCGGCCGAGAAGGTCGAGCCGGGACAGCGCGAACTCCGCAGCCGGTGTCGGGTAGTGGAATTCGCCCTCGTCGCCCCGGACCGGGTGGACCAGGGCCGGTGGGCCGGGCCGGAAGTCGACGACGGTGGCGAGGGCCCGCACGTCCACGTGCTTGCAGGTCAGGCCGCAGCGCAGCACGTTGTCGGAATTGGCCATGATCTCCACGCCGGTCCCGCGCAGGTAGGCGTGCGGAACGCGGGCATCGAGGAAGAGCGCCTGTCCGGGCCGCAGTCGCACGTGGTTGAGCAGCAGCGCGGCGACCACTCCCGGATCACCGGGGTAGTCCCGGGCCGCCGCGGCATACGCGGCGTAGGTGGCGGCATGCGGGCCCCGGGTCTCGGCGGCGCGCTCCAGCGCGGGAGCGAGTTCCGCGGCGGCCTCCTCGCCCCGGGCCCGGTCGGCGTCGAGTGCATCGGTCAGGACGGTGCGCAGGGCCGTCGCGGTGTCGGCACCGCGCAGGGTCGCGATCCACGGCGCGAGGGCCGGCGCGTCCAGGGCGGCCATCAGTGCGGCGGTGGCGGCCGGGTCGCGGAAGCCGCAGAGGGCGTCGAAGTCGTCGAGTGCGCAGAGCAGTTCCGGCTTGTGGTGGCGGTCGCGGTAGATGCGGTGGGCCGCGTCCCGCGGGATGCCTGCGGACTCCTCGGTGGCGTAGCCGGCCTCGGCCTGGGCGGCGTCGGGGTGCACCTGGACCGACAGGGCGTGCTCGGCGGCGAGCACCTTGACCAGGAACGGCAGTCTGGCGCCGTAGCGCTCCGCGACCCGTCGGCCGAGTTCGTTGTGCGGGTCGCGGGCGATGACCTGGTCGAGGGGTTCGGAGCCATTGCCGCGGTCGACGGTGGACGGCGCGTCGGGGTGGGCGCCCATCCAGAGCTCGGCCTCGGGTTCGCCGGTCGGACGGCGGCCGGTGAGTCGGGCGATGGCGGTGGTGGAGCCCCATGTGTAGGGCCTGATCCGGTTGGTGAGCAGGTCGGCTGTGGAGAGCGGGCCCACGGCTGGAAGCGGATGGGCGGGGTGGTGCGGCGGGGTCATGCGGGCTCCGGTCTGAGGCGGTCCGGTCCGCCCCCGGGCTTCCTCACCCTCAGGAGGAGTCGGGGGACGGACCGGGGTCTGGAGCGGCACGTGGTCAGGGCGTGCCGGGGGGTGCGGTGGTGCCGCGGGGTACGAGGACGGGGGTCGGGGCGGGGCCCGAGGCGTCGGCGCGGCGGTCGAGCAGGGCGAAGAGGCAGCGGGTGACCTGGGCGCCGTAGCCGTGGACGTCGTGGCTCATGGCGGAGAGCGCGGGGTGGGTGAGCCGGCACAGCTGGGAGTCGTCCCAGGCGACCAGGCTCAGGTCGTCCGGGACGGTCAGTGCGAACTCGGCGGCGACGGCGAGTCCGGCGACGGCCATGATGTCGTTGTCGTAGAGGATCGCGGTCGGCCGCCGGTTTCCGGAGGCGAGCAGCTCGCGGGTGGCCCTGGCGCCGGCCTGGCCGGAGAAGTCGGTGGGCAGGCTTCGGGGTTCGTCCAGGCCGAGTTCGGCTGCGACCTGTTCGAGTGCGCGCGCCCGCATCGCGGAGTGTCCCAGCCGTGGGTCGCCGCCGACCCGGGCGATCCGGCGGTGGCCGAGCAGCGCGAGGTAGCGGACGACCTCCTCGACGGCGGCGGCGTCGTCCGTCCAGATGGAGGCCGTCGAGCCGCCGGTGAGTCCGGGGTGGCCGGCCGCGACGACGGGCATGCCGATCCGGGCCAGGGCGGGGATCCGCGGATCGTCCTCGATCAGGTCGACCAGGACGGACCCGCGGACCCGCCCTTCGCGCCACCAGGTGTGATGGACGGCGGTCTCCTGGTCACGGTCGCGTACCAGCCGCAGCAGCAGCGTGGCCGCCTGTTCCTCCAGCACGCTCTGGATGCCGGAGACGAACTCCATGTAGAAGGGCTCCAGGCCGAGTTGGCGGGCGGGGCGGGTGAGCGCCAAGCCGACGGTGTATCCCCGGCCATCGTCCCCGGGCAGGCTGCGGGCGGCTTGGCCGGGCACCCAGCCGAGTTCGGTCGCGGCCGCGCGGATCCGCGCGCGGGTGCGTTCCGACACCCCTGGCCGGTCGTTGAGCGCGAGCGACACCGCTCCCGGTGAGACCCCGGCGCGCTCCGCGACGTCCCGGATGGTGGTGCGAGCGCTCAACTGCGGCTCCGCTCATCGGCTTGGCGGTGACGCGGCGCAGGTGCGGCACCGGAGGGACGGATCACTTCGTGGAGCCTGCCGCGAAGCCGCTGTAGATAAAGCGCTGCAGGGCGAGGAAGACGATCAGGGTCGGAAGGATGACCAGGATGGTTCCGGCCGAGATGGTCTCCCAGTGCGCGCCGAACGGTCCTTTGAAGCGGAACAGCGAGGTGGAGATGGTGCCCAGGTCGGCCGAGGGCATGTACAGGAAGGGGATGTAGAAGTCGTTGTAGACCGCGATGCCCTTGATGATCACTACGGTGGCGATGGCGGGTCGGAGCATCGGCAGGATGATCCGACGGTAGACGGTGAAGGAATTGGCTCCGTCGAGCCTGGCCGCCTCGTCGAGCGAGACCGGGATGGAGCGGATGAACTGGAGGAAGATGTAGATCGACACGATGTCGGTGCCCAGGTAGAGCATGATCGGTGCCCAGCGGGTGTTGAACGCCCCGAGGTCGTTGACGATCTGGAAGGTGGCGACCTGGGTGGTCACGCTCGGGACGAGCGTGGCGATCAGGAAGAGGGCCATCACGAGTTTCTTCAGCCGGAACTCGAAGCGGTCGATGGCGTAGGCGGTCATCGAGCCGATCAGCACGGTGCCGGCGGTGGAGACCACCAGGATGATCGTGGTGTTCACGAAGCCCTGCAGCATCCTGCCCTGCTGGAAGGCGGTCGCGTAGTTGTGGAGGTTGAGCCAGTCGCCCGGCGGGGTGAGCGGGCCCGTGGTCAGTGCCTCGTTGCTGCTCTTGAGCGAGGTGAACAGCACCACGGTCAGCGGGATCAGCACAATCACGCTGGCCAGTACCAGGGAGGTGTACTTGCCGGCCTTGGCGGCAAGCACCCGGGAGGTCGGGGCGAACCGGCGGGCGGCCCGAGTGGCGGGAATGGTCACGACAGTTCAACCCTCTCCTCCGGCACCAGACGGCGCTGGATCCAGGTGACGAGCAGGATCAGGACCAGCAGCACGACGGCGCAGGCGGAGGCGAGGCCGACCTTGTCGAACTTGAAGGCCAGCTTGACGGTCTGGATGACGAAGGTCTCGCTGCCGTTGGAGCCGCCGGTCATGACGTACGGGATCTCGAACACGGCCAGCGAGCCGGAGACCGCGAGGATCGCGCTGAGGCTGATGATCGGTTTGATGCTGGGGACGATGATGTGGCGGAACTGCTGCCACCGGCTCGCACCGTCGAGTGCCGCGGCCTCGTAGAGGTGGGGCGGGATGGACTGGATCGCGCCGAGAAACAACACCATGTTCAGGCCCATGTACCGCCAGACCGAAACCCCCGCCAGTGACTTGTTGACGAGATCCGGATCCCCCAGCCACAGGTGCTGTCCGCCGACGCCCAGCAGGCGCAGCACGGTATCCAGTGTGCCGCCGGGCTGGAAGAAGTAGAGGAACACGAAGCCGATCGCGACGCCGTTGATCAGGTACGGGAAGAACAGGATCCCCTTGAAGACGTTCCTGAAGCGGGTGTCGAAGCTGAGCACGGTGGCGAAGTAGAGCGCCATCGCGATCTGGACGAAGGAGGCCAGCAGGTACACGCCGCTGACCAGGAAGACCTTGAACAGCTCCGGACGCGTGAACAGCGCCGTGTAGTTGTCCGCCCCGACGTTGTTCCGCTCGGGGCTGATGCCGTCCCAGTCGGTGACGCTGTAGCCGAGCATGTCGAGGATCGGCAGATACGTGAAGGTCACCAGCAGTGCCAGTGGGACCAGCAGGTAGAACCAGGGCGTGAACCACCAGTGGGTTCGGCCGGCCCTTCGGCGCCGGACCGGCGCGGCCGGTGCGGCCCGGTCGTCGGAGGGCGGCGTCACGCTCGCGCTCCGGTCGTTCTGCAGTGCAGTCATCTTCCTGTCCTTCGTTGAGCCGGACGCCCGAAGCCCGCCTCCCCTCCCACCGCCCGTCCGGTGGCGGGGCTGTTCCTTCCTCGCGCCGCCGAGCGGCCGGGGGCGCTGGGCGCGGTGCGGCCGGGAGGTCAGGGCAGTGCGCCCCGGCCGCACCGCAGTCCTTCGGGGCCGTCAGCCCGCGACGGTCTTCTGTGCCTCGGCCCACTTCTCGTTCAGGTCCGCGAAGTAGCTGTTCTGGTCTCCGCTGCCGGCGCCGCGGGCGATGTCGACGAGCTTCTGCCGGTAGTCGGGGGCGTCGAGGTCGATCTCCGCGGCCTTGTCGATCTTCTTGACGGCGGCGGACTTCTCCTGCTTCTGGCCGATCATGGTGACGCCCTTGTCGGCGAAGGACTTGAGCGCGGTCGGCATCGGAGAGCCCTTGACCGAGGAGATGCCCTGTTCGGCCTGGGCGCTGCCGGACTTGTTGATGAACCAGTCCAGCCAGGCCCGGGCCGCCTCCTGGTTCTTGGAGTGCTTGTTGATGCCGTACTTGTAGTCCGGCTGGAGGACCGTGCAGAGCTTGCCCTCCGCGGTCGCCGAGGGGAAGGGCATGTAGCCGATGTCGTCGGGGTTCTTCCCGGCGGCCTTCGCGGCGGCCTGCATCTGGGCGATGGACCAGGAGCCGAGGTACATGGTGGCCGCCTGTCCGGTGCCCAGAAGCGTCTTGGAGTTCTCCCAGTTGGTGGTGGTGGGGTCGGGCTCAGTGAGCTTCTCGTGGACGACGGAGTACAGCAGGCTGTCGATCGTGTGGATGTCGTTGCCGCTGGTCCACGGGGTCGCGGTGGAGGCCATCGAGTCCTTGGCGCCCTCGTTGCAGCTCGGCGAGCCGATCGCGTCGGTCCACTGCTTCAGCGGCCAGCCGTCGTGGTAGTTGGTGTAGTACGGGATCGCCTGTGTCCTGGACTTGACGGTCCTCAGGTCCTCGATGAATTCCTGCGGGGTCTTCGGCCACTCGGCGATGCCGGCCTGCTGCCAGATCGCCTTGTTGTAGACGAATCCCGTGACGGTGCCGTAGTTGGCGATGCCGTAGACCTTGCCGCCGACGGTCCCGTATTCGGTCCAGTTGTACTGCTTCGACAGGTCTCCCGCGTCACCCAGCGGAGCGAAGAAGTTGGGGAGTTGGGTGATCGAGAGGTCGGACGGTATCGGGAGCACGTCACCGTAGTTCTCGGTGTTCATGCGGATCTTGACTTCACCCTCGTAGTCGGTCATGCCCTCGAACTTGACCCTGACGTTGGGGTAGGTCTTGTTGAACTCGGTGGCGTACCCGTCGAGGACTCCCTTGTTCAGCTGGTCGGTCCGGTTGGTCAGGACCGTGATGGAGCCCGACACCTTGGCCGGATCGGAGTTGACGGTCGCTGCGGAGGACGAGGTCCCGCCGCCGCCACTGCTACAGGCAGTGAGCAAAATCATGGAAGCGGCCGTGCCGGCCATCCATCCTCTGCGCATCTTCGCTCATCCTTCGCGCTGATCGTCATGAACGCCGGGAAGCGGCCTTCCCGTCGTTGGCTGCTTAACGTAGACGTCACATCGCGGCCATGTCTATAGACCGATCAACATTGAAATACAGGCGTTTTTTTACGATCTCTGCTCGATTTACTAAACCTTTGCCTAACTTGATGACGAAAGCGCCTCGGCCTGCCCACTCCATGGACAACGTTGTCCTGCGCAGCGAGAATCACCGGGACCGCCCAGGGCGACGTGCCCGAACCAGGTCGGCACTCCCCCGTCATATCAGCGGAGACGTTACGATGAGTTACGAAACGGCCCTCGCGGTCGACGATCGCCCCACCCTTGCGCGCCCCCTTCTGGCGGCACTGGACATCGGCGGAACGAAGATCGCGGGGGGTCTGGTCGACACGGACGGGAACCTGCTGCACCAGATCCAGCTGCCCACTCCCTGGGAGGACGCCCGCACGGTGCTGGCGGCGGTGGAACACGTGCTGGACGGCCTCGCCCGGCACCCGCGGTGGGGACGCGTGCGGGCCGTCGGAATCGGCAGCGCCGGCCCGGTGGACATCGAGGACGGCACCGTCAGCCCGGTCAACATTCCCGCCTGGCGGGCCTTTCCGCTCCGCGCCGCGGTCGCCGGGCACCCTGCCGTCCACGCCCTGCCGGTGGTACTCGGGGGCGACGCAGTGGCGATGGCCGCAGCGGAGCACTGGCTCGGCGCGGCAAGACCGTACCGCAACGCCCTGTGCCTGGTGGTCTCCACCGGGATCGGCGCGGGCCTGATCATCGACGGGAGGCTGCACACCGGGCCCACCGGGAACGCCGGCCACCTCGGTCACATCAGCATCGACTATGCCGGCCGCCCCTGTCCCTGCGGCTCGCGCGGCTGTGTCGAGGGGCTCGCCAGCGGAACCGCCATCTCCCGGACCGCCGCCGAGAGTGGTTGGCGGGCCCCCGATGGCGACACCTCCGCCGCGGCGGTCGCAGCCGCCGCCCGTTCGGGCGACCCACTCGCCCTGCACGCCTACGACCGGGCCGCCCAGGCCCTCGCCGCCGGGATCGCTGCCGTCGCCACCCTGGTGGAGATCGAAGCCGCGATCATCGGCGGCGGCGTCGCCGCCTCCGGCGACCTGCTCTTCCGGCCGTTGCGCCGCCACCTGGCCCACTACGCCACCCTGCCCTTCACGGCCCGGACCGCTGTCCTCCCCGCCGCCCTGGGCACCGGCGCCGGCCTGGTCGGCGCGGCAGCCCTCGCACGCCCGGCACTGCCGGCCCTGCCCGTTCACTGACCCCGCCCGGCCCGCTGTCGAGGCCACCCGGATGGGTGCGGTCGTCGACGATCCGCCGGTCCGGCGACCCCAATCCCGAGGTGTCACATCCGTGTCCGAGCCGACCTTCCTGCGCTTCCCCGACGGCTTCCGATGGGGCGCCGCCACCTCCGCCTACCAGATCGAGGGCGCCGCCTCCGAGGACGGCCGGACACCCTCCATCTGGGACGTGTTCAGCCACCGCCCCGGCACGACCGTCGACGGCACCACCGGCGACACCGCCTGCGACCACTACCGCCTGCACCGGCAGGACGTCGCCCTGATGGCCGACCTCGGCCTCCAGGCCTACCGGTTCTCGCTCTCCTGGGCCCGGCTCCAGCCCGGCGGCAGCGGCCCAGCCAACCCGAAGGCGCTCGACTTCTACCGACGGCTGCTCGACGATCTGCACGAGAACGGCATCCAGCCCATCGCCACGCTCTACCACTGGGACCTCCCGCAAGCGCTCGAGGACCGCGGCGGCTGGCGCGCCCGTGACACCGCCTGGCGCTTCGCCGACTACGCCCGGCTGGTCGGTGAACGCCTCGGTGACCTGATAGACACTTTCATCACCGTCAACGAACCCTGGTGCGCCGCCTTCCTCGGATACGCCAGCGGCCTGCACGCCCCAGGAGTGCAGGACCCGCCGGGCGCGCTTCGCGCCGCCCACCACCTGCTCCTGGGCCACGGGCTGGCAGCGAGGGCGCTACGGGCGCAGGGGCGGCACCGGGAAATCGGACTGGCACCCAACTTCTACCCTGTGCGGGCGGTGAGCGACCACCCGGCCGATCAGGACGCGGCCCAGCGGATCGACCTGCTGATGAACCGGCTCCTCCTCGAACCGGTGGTCACCGGCGCCTACCCGGCCGACGTCCTGGCGCACATCGAACCGATCGCCGGCCTCGGCCACATCCGTGAGGGCGATGAGGCCGTGATCGGCACCCCGATCGACTTCCTCGGTGTCAACTACTACAGCTCCCACACCGTCGGGGCGGGCACTGTTGATCATCGGCCATCGCCCTGGGTCGGAGCCGAGGACGTCGTGTTCCACCCATCCGGACTCCGCACCACCGCCATGGGCTGGGACGTCGATCCCGACGGCCTGCGTCGGCAACTGGAGCGAATCGCGGCCGCCCGCCCCGACCTGCCCATCTGGATCACCGAGAACGGCGCGGCATACCCCGACGTCCCCGACGACAACGGCCGGGTACACGATCCCGACCGGATCGAGTTCCTGCGCGACCACCTCGCGGCCCTGCACGACGCGGTCCAGTCAGGGGTGAACGTCCGCGGTTACCTGCTGTGGTCGCTGATGGACAACTTCGAGTGGTCCGAGGGCCACACCAAGCGCTTCGGCCTCGTCCACGTCGATTTCGCCACCCAGCGGCGCACCCCCAGGTCCAGCGCGCATTGGTACGGCGAGGTCATCAGGAACAACGGCTTGAAGCGATAGCCGCCTTTGCTGTGGCCAAGGAAGACACGCAGTTCACAGGCCGATCTCTCGGCTGGCGGTCGCACGGTACCCGTCTCTTGGGCACAGGCTGGAAAAGCAAGTCCCGCTCGCTCCTTCGAGGCGACCACCATGCGTTGCTCACCGAATCCCGCCGAAGACCGAGGCCGCGTGGCCGGCGCTGCAGCCGACGGCGCCAGGCCTCGGTGGTGGTGCGTCCACGGCGGGGCCGGCCACTACTCGCCGGCCGGGATGTCGAGGTGGGCTCGGACCTCGGCGACTGCACAATTCCGCCGCCCGGGCCGTGACCGCCTGCCCGGAGTGCGGGCGGTGCGGGTTACGGTCGGCGGGTGCGGGGCTCGTTGTACTGCTGGTCGGTGACGGGTTCGGCCCAGATGGTCTCGGGGCTGCCGTCGGCGGTTGCCTCCCACATGGCGATGTGCTCCATGAATCGGTCGGGGGCGGCGCCGTGCCAGTGCTCCTCGCCGGGCGGGCAGCTGACGGTCTCGCCGGGGTGGGCTTCGAAGATCCGGCCGTCGCGGGTGCCGATGTACGCGGTGCCGGAGACGACGTGCAGGGTCTGGCCGACGGCGTGGGCGTGCCAGTGGGTGCGGGCGCCGGGGGCGAAGCGCACCAGGTTGGCGCGCAGGCGGGAGGGGGCCTGTCCGGCGGCGATGACGTCGAACCACACATCGCCGGTGAACCAGTCGGCGGGGGCCTTGACGGTGGACTGGGGCTGGACGAATTCCATGGGGGTCGGGCTCTCTTCTCGGGGTCCGGGGTCCGGGGTCCGGGGTCAGCGGGCGGTGTAGCCGCCGTCGACGGGCAGGGCGATGCCGGTGACGTAGCGTGAGCCGGGACTGCACAGCCACAGGACGGCCTGGGCGATCTCGTCGGCGGTGCCGAGGCGTTCGATGGCCTGGCCGGACGCGGCCTGGTCACGGTCGAGTTCGCCGCCTTCGACCATGGCGTCAACCATGGGGGTGGCGATGGTGCCGGGGCAGACGGCGTTGATCCGCACGCCGCGGGGGCCGTATTCGAGGGCGGCGCTCTTGGTGAGGCCGATGACGCCGTGCTTGGTGGCGTGGTAGGCGGCGCGGCCGGGGTTGCCGACGAGGCCGCCGAGGGAGGAGCAGTTGACGATGGCGCCGCTGGCCTGGGCACGCATGTGGCGCAGTTCGTGCTTCATGGCCGCCCAGATGCCGCGCAGGTTGATGTTCTGGACGAGGTCGAACTGGTCGGCGCTTTCGTCGGCGGCGTCGGTGGGCGGGGGCATGATCCCGGCGTTGTTGTAGGCGGCATCGAGGCGGCCGAAGGCTTCGACTGTGCGGTCGACGGCGTCGGCGACCTGCTGCTCGTCGGTGACGTCGCAGACCAGGGAGAGGGCCCGGTGGCCGGCGTCGGTGAGCTCCCGCGCCGCTGTCTTGACGGCTTCTTCCTCGATGTCGGCGAGGGCGACGGCCGCGCCGGAGGCGGCGAAGACGCGGGCGGTGGCCAGGCCCATGCCGGAGGAGGCGCCGGTGATGAAGGCGACCCGGCCGGTGAAGTCGTAGACGGGGTTCATCTGGGTGTTCTCCAGGCGGGGATGGGTCAGGGTGCGGTTTGGATGGTGATCTTCCGGGCACGGGCGATCGCGTCGGGATCGGTGTCGAGGCGCCCGAGGATCAGGAGATCCGGGGAAGGGGCGGGGCCGTCCTTGTGGAAGAGGGCCAGGTTGCCCCAGGGCGCGTAGTAGGCGATGTCGCCTGCCTTCGCCACTGCGGGCGCGGACGTGCCGGAAGTACTGATCTTGCGCGGCGGGTAGCCGATGCGCTCGGTGCCGTGGAAGTCCTCCAGCGCTACGGTCAGCGGGAGCATGGCAGCCAGGTCGCGGGCGGCGGGGCTGTCGTTCAGCACCGCTTCGACGGGTGTGCCGTCGAGGGTGACGCGGATGTTCATCGGGGTGCTCCTGTCGGCGGTGGCCGGGGCGTCCTGCCGTCCGGCTGTAGGTGGCGTGGCGATGCCAAGGCCGACGGTGGCCAGCTGTTGGTGTGGGCAGCCGCGGCCAGCAGCAGGACGGCCGTGGAGCAGCGAGGTGCGCGGGGTGAGAACGGTCATGGGCGGACCGGCACGGTCAGGGCTTGAGCAGGGCCTTGATCGCGCGACGCTCGTCCATCGCCTTGTAGCCCTCTGCGACGTCGGCGAGGGGCAGGGTGAGGTCGAAGACCTTGCCGGGGTCGATGCGGCCGGACAAGACGCGTTCGATCAGGTCGGGCAGGTAGCGGCGCACGGGCGCGGGGCCGCCGCGCAGGCCGACGTGGGAGAAGAACAGCTCCCGGCCGTCGACGGCGACCCCGTGGGGGACGCCGACGAAGCCGACGCTGCCGCCGGGCCTGGCGGAGTGCAGGGCCTGGCTCATGGCCTGGGCGGTGCCGACGCACTCCAGCACGCTGTCCGCGCCGATCCCGCCGGTCAGCTCCTTGACCCGGGCGATGCCCTCTTCGCCGCGCTCGGTGACGATGTCGGTGGCGCCGAACTCCAGGGCGAGCTTCTGCCGGGAGGTGTGTCGGCTCATGGCGATGATCCGTTCCGCGCCCATCTCCTTCGCGGCGATCACCGCGCACAGGCCTACCGCGCCGTCGCCCACTACCACCGCAGTCGAGCCGGGACGCACATGCGCGGCGTCGGCGGCCCACCAGCCGGTGCCCATCACGTCCGAGTTCGCCAGCAGCCCGGGCCACATCTCCCCGCCGGGCACTCCATCGGTGGCGACCAGGGTGCCGGCGGCGTTGGGAATGCGCACGTACTCGGACTGGCAGGTGGACATGAACTCGCGGTGCAGGCAGTTCGACTGGAAGCCGTTCAAGCAGTTGGGGCAGGTGTTGTCCGAGGTCGCGAACGAGCCCACGACGAACTGGCCCGGCCGCAGCCCGGTCACCTCGGAGCCGACTTCCTCCACGAAACCGACGTACTCGTGGCCCATCGGGTGCGGGTCGTCGATCGGCTCCGCACCCCGGTAGGGCCACAGGTCCGAGCCGCATACGCAGGTCACGGCCGTTCGGATGATCGCGTCAGTGGGGTGGAGGATCCTCGGGTCGTCCAGCGTCTCGAGGCGGACGTCACCGGGGGCATGGATCACTGCACCGCGCATGAGCGGGACTCCTTCGCGTTCCGGGGCGGACAGCCGGGAATACCGGCAGCCGCCGAGTGCGGGTACGGCGCGGGACCCGAGGCCGACGAGGCCGGCTGGGGCGCGCCACGTCCCCAGGAAAGCCGCTCCCGGTACGCGCAGCGAGTCACCACCGGGGGGTGTACCGGCGGTACACCCCTCCGGGCGCAGCCAGGCCGTAGGGTCGAATGCGTGGACAACAGTCGGGAGGTCCGCGAGTTCCTCACCTCGCGGCGCGCGAAGATCACCCCGGAGCGGGCGGGCATGCCGGCCGGGTCCCGCCGCCGGGTGCCGGGCCTGCGTCGCAGCGAGGTCGCCGCCCTGGCCGACGTGAGTGTGGAGTACTACGCCAAGCTGGAGCGCGGCAATCTCGCCGGTGCCTCACCCGGCGTCCTGGAAGCTCTCGCCCGGGCCCTGCAGCTGGACGACGCCGAACGGGCCCACCTGCTGCACCTGGCCCAGGCCGCCGACGGCACCGACGCACTCACCCGCACCCGCCGTCGCGCCAGTCGCCAGTGGATGCCGCACCGCAGCCTGCAGTGGATGCTCGACGCCGTCACCGGCGGCCCCGCCTTCGTCCGCAACGGCCGCATGGACCTGGTCGCCGCCAACCAACTCGCCCGCGCCTTCTATGCCGAGGTGTTCGAGACCTCCGGCAACCAGAACAACCTCGCCCGCTACCAGTTCCTCGACGCCGACTCCCGCCGCTTCTATCCCGACTGGGACCAGGCCGCCGAAATCACCGTCGCCATCCTGCGCACCGAGGCCGGCCGTGACCCCCACGACAAGGACCTCCACGACCTCGTCGGCGAACTCTCCACCCGCAGCGACGACTTCCGCACCCGGTGGGGCGCCCACAACGTCCGCCACCACGGCACTGGAACCAAACGCTTCCACCACCACGCCGTCGGCGACCTCACGCTCGCCTACGAAGGCATGGACATGGCCGCTGCCCCCGGTCTCACCCTCACCATCTACACCGCCGAACCCGGTTCTCCCAGCGAACAGGGTCTGCGCCTGCTCGCCTGCTGGGCCGCAACCCGCGAAACCGCGGCGGGGGGCCGCCAGCAAGCAGCTCCGAACTAGGGCGACCCGCCGTCGCGATCGACCCCGTCGGCGCACCACTGTCACTCTGGCAGCCCGGCAGCCACACCGGCATGCAGCTGAACCACGAACCCGGCACCTTCGCCGGCATCAGCCCGCTCACCGACCACCCCGAGCAGGCCGCCGCCTTCTACCGACCAGCCCTGAACTGGAACTCCAACCCTGAACACACCGAGTTCCGGCTGTCGGACAACTCCATCGCCGCCACCAGCCCGCCACCAGCCCGCCACCAGGAAAACCAACGGCGCAGCGATCACTCTGGCTGGTCAGTTTCGCCAGCAATAGGCCCGATGCCGACGCCGAGCAGGCCCGACAGCTCGGTGCGACCGAAGTTCGCCAGGACGCCAACGGAGACGTGGTCTTGCGCGATCCCACCGGCGCTCTGTTCGGCCTTACCCAGCACGCCCGATAGTGCCGCTCCGCCCGAACAAGTTGCCCCGGGCAATCGCGCACCAGCCTGTTACCCGCTGACACCAACCCGACCACGTCCGGGCGTTGACCACCCTCACACTCGCAGGCGGGCTCGCCAGTACCGTCTTCGCACCCATCACCGCGGCCCTCGCCGAGCACCTCAGCCGGCGCGGCACCTATCTGGCACTCGCCGCGATCCTCGCGGTCACGGCGCTCCCGCTCCACGCCGTCGCCCTGCGCCACCCCTGGCCGCCGCCGCCCCGAGCCGCCGGCAGTGCGGCAACCGGGGAAGACTCCACCGCCCGGAGTCGGCCGTTCATCATGCTCGCCACGGCGTTCACGCTCTCCTGGTTCGCGATGTACGCCGTCGTCTTCACCATCGTCCCCCTCCTCACCGAACGCGGCGGCAGCCCGACAACCGCGGCCTGGGCGCTCAGGCTCGGCGGCCTCGGCCAGACCCTCGGCCGCACCCTCTACGCAGCCCTCGCCCGCCGCACCACTGTCACCGTCAGAACCACGGCAACCATCGCCGCAGGCGGCGCCACCGCCGCCCTCCTCACCACCGTATCCGGACCCGCCGCCCTGCTCATCGCCATCGCCGTCCTGGCCGGGGGCGTCGTGCGCGACGGCCGCTGCCTGCCCGATGCCAGCTACCAGCTGACCGGCAGTCGGACCGGCACTCCGTGCGACGTCTCGACTCGGGCGGCGAGGTCGGCCGGGATCGGCACGTCGAGCTTTACGGCCGTGGGCGTGTAGAGGTCGGTCTCGACCTCTGGTGTCGCCAGCGACACCAGCAGGGCGTAGGAGACGGGACGGCCGACCCGGTCGGCGCGCGCCGCAGAGCGCCCGTGGCCCGGGCTACGCCGAAGGGCGGCCACCGCCTCGGCACGCTGGCGGCGGGCCCCTCAACAACGGTTGCGCCTTCTGCGCGGGCAGGGTGTCGGGCCCAGCCGTGATCCAGGGGGCGCGGACTTCACCCGTTCGTCCTCCCTGCGGTACCGGGCAGCCGGCCGCGAGGGATCGCCCCGCCTGCGGTCCTCGTCCTCGCCCAGCGGACACGAGCAGCGGTGGTGGCAGGGCGACGGCACTTTGCCACCGGTCCACGGGAGAGTTGCCCCGCCGGGTGGCCTCCGGTCTCGGCGGACGGTGTTCAGGGGACGAGGGAGAAGTAGCTCTCCTCTTCCTGCTGGAAGTGCAGGCGCAGGACGGCGTGGAGCCCGTAGAGGCAGGCGGTGAGGTCGTCGGTCTGTTCGGGCCGCAGGGAGCCCTGCTCGTCGGCGAGGTGGAGGTGGGTGGTGATGCGGCGGGCGAGACGGTCGATCTCGGTGTGGGCGCGGCTCATGGTCTCGGTGGCTTCGGGGCCGCCGAGGCGGCGGGTCAGGGCGGGGTAGAGCTGGTGTTCCTCGGCGTGTTCGTGCGGGAGGACTCGCTCGGTGAGGAGGCGGTCGATCTCCCGGACGGCGGCGAGGGCGCGTGGGCCGTGTTCGGTGGTGAGCAGCCCGGCCGCTTCGCGGATGACGTCGAGGGTGTCGCGCAGGTCGTCGTGTTCGGCGGCGAAGCGGTGGATGAGGTCTTCGGTGTCGGGTTCGAGCGGGGGCCGGGTGCCGCGGGCGGGAAGCAGGGCGCGCAGGGCGTTGAGGATGACGACGACGTCGATGGCCTCCTGGAGCAGGGCGCCGGCGGCCGGGGGCAGCAGGCCGAACAGGGCGGCGACCATCGCGAGCAGCGACAGGGCCATGCCCCCCGCGGCGCTCTGGACGGCGATGCGGCGGGCGCGGACGGCGATCTCCATCGCGTCGGAGAGGCGGTCGACACGGTCGGTAGTGAGGACGATGTCGGCGGCTTCGGAGGAGGCGCTGGAGCCGCGGGCGCCCATCGCTGCGCCGATGTCGGCGGCGGCCAGGGCGGGGGCGTCGTTGACGCCGTCGCCGACCATGAGGGTGACCGCGCGGGCGGATTCGGCGCGGACCGCGGCGACCTTGTCGGCGGGCGACTGTCCGGAGCGGACCTCGTCCAGCCCCAGGACGGCCCCGACCTCGCGGGCGGGCTCCGGGCGGTCGCCGGTGAGCATGACCAGCCGGGTCAGTCCGGCTCCGCGCAGCCGTTGCACGGTGTGCGGGGCGTCGAGCCGCAGCGGGTCGCGCAGCAGGACGGCCCCGGCGAGGGTGCCGTCGACGGTGAGCCAGGCGATCGCGGCGCCGTCCAGGATCGCGCGGTTGTCGACTGCCCGCGCCCAGTCGGGAAGGGCTGCCGGCCCGAGGTCCGTCTTGCCGACGGTGAGCCGGTGGCCGTCGACGATTCCGGCCGGGCCTCGTCCGGGCTCCTCGGTGCTGTCCTGCGGGAGGGAGAGGGGGAGTTCGCGGGTGCGCGCCTCGTGGACGATGGCCTGGGCCAGGACGTGGGTGGACACCTGGTCGAGTGAGGCTGCCAGGCGCAGCACCTCGGCCGGGGTGTGGTCGGGGGCGGCGGCGACTTCGAGGACGCGGGGGCGGCCGGCGGTGAGGGTGCCGGTCTTGTCGATCACCAGGGTGCGGGCCCGGCCCAGGTTCTCCAGGGCCACGCCGTCGCGGACGATGACACCCTGCCGTGCGGCGCGCGACAGCCCGGAGACGATGGCGACCGGTGCGGCCAGCAGCAGGGGGCACGGGGTGGCCACCACCAGGACGGCCACGGCCCGTGTGGCGGAGCCGCTGAGCAGCCAGGCCAGGGCGGCGAGCGCGAGGGACAAGGGCAGGAACCAGGCGGCGTAGCGCTCGGCGAGGCGTACGGTGGGTGCCCGCTGCGCGCCGGCCTGTTCGGCGAGGCGGACGATCTCCGCGTAGGTGCTGTCCTCGGCGGTGGCCGTCGCCGTGATCTCGAAGACTCCGCCGGCGTTGACGACGCCGCTGCGCACGAGGTCCTCGTTGCCGCGTTCCACCTGTTCGGACTCGCCGGTCAGAACGGCCTCGTCGAGGACGGCGGGGCCGTCGGTGATCCGGCCGTCCACCGGGACCACGTCGCCGGGCCCGACGACGAGCACGTCGCCGACGGCGACTTCGGCCAGCGGGACGACGGCCACCTCGCCGTCCCTGCGGCGGCGGGCGGAGCGCGGTGCGTGTTCCAGGAGTGCGCGCAGGTCGTGGGAGGCACGGCGTTCGGCGGCGGCGTCCAGAGCGCGTCCGGTGGCGAGCATCAGGGCGATCAGGGCGCCCGCCAGGTACTCGCCCACCGCAAGGGTCCCGACCAGGGCCAGGACCGCGATCAGGTCGACGCCGGCCCGCCTCTTGCGCAGCGCGACCACGACCCAGGCCACGGCCGGAACGATGGCCAGCACGGTGCCGACCGCCCAGCACAGGTCGGCTGCGGTCTGGCTGCCGGCGAGCCAGGCGATTCCGCCGGCCGCCAGCGCCGCGGCGGTTGCCACCAGCAGAACAGGCTCCAGCCACCGGCGGAGACGCGCTCGCGCCGACCGGCTCTCGCCACGGCCGGCCGCCGGGGCCTCTGTGCGAGCCACGACAAGACCCTCCAACCCGGTGCCGCACACAACAGTCGCAGAGGCGGCCCGGACTCCCACCTCACCACAGGAAGGCTGTCCCGGACAGGGCCCATCGGCCCACACCACGCCCCGTAGCGGTCCGTTCGAGCGGAACACCGAGGCCGGACGCAGGTTCTCCACCCTGACGGCGCGGCAGCCGGCACCTGCGTCCGGAACCGGACGGCCGCCCATCGAAATGTCCATCGGCGCCTGCTCGAACCCTGCGGCGGCCGTAGCGTGGAAAGGGACCCGCCGAGCTGTGGAGGTGCGGGATGGGGACCGCGGCGATACGTACCGAGGGGCTGAGCAAGCGCTTCGGCCGGGTGGTTGCCCTGGAAGGTCTGGGCCTGTCGGTGGAGCAGGGGGAGATCTTCGGTTTCCTGGGGCCCAACGGGGCGGGGAAGTCGACCACGATCCGGCTGCTGCTCCATCTCATCCGGCCTTCCGCCGGCTCCGCGTGGATCATGGGTGTCCCGGTGGCCGACGTGGAGCGGGCCCACGGCCACCTCTCCTACGTACCTGGTGACGTCTCGCTGTGGCCCCAGCTGACCGGCCTGGAGATCCTCACCTACCTGGGCAACCTGTCCGGTGCCGTCGACCTCGCGTTCCGGGACGAGCTCGTCGAGCGGCTGCGACTCGATCCGAGCCTGCGGGCACGCTCGTACTCCAAGGGCAACCGGCAGAAGATCGCGCTGGTCGCGGCGTTCATGACCCGGCCGGACGTCCTGCTGCTGGACGAGCCGACGGCCGGCCTCGACCCGCTGATGGAGGCCGAGTTCCAGGCCCTGGCCCGCGAGGCCGCCGCGCGGGGACAGACGGTCTTCCTGTCGTCGCACATCCTGGACGAGGTCGAGGACCTCTGCCATCGCGTGGCGATCCTGCGCGAGGGCAGGCTGGTCGAGATCGCGGCCCTGGCCGACCTGCGCCGCCTCGGCAGCACGGTCTTCGAAGCCGTCCTGGACGGCCCCGCGCCCGAACTCGCCGGCCTGCCGGGCGTGACCGCCGTGGAGCCGATCGACGGTGGCGTGCGGGTGTCGGTGACCGGGCCGCCGGCGGACGCACTGGCCCGGCTCGCCGGCGCGGGGCTGCTGCGTCTGCGCAGCCGCGAGCCGACCTTGGAGGAGATCTTCCTGACCTACTACGAGGCGACCCCCGCCCAGCGCGAAGCGGTCGCCGCCGCTCACGGCTCCAGGCCCGCGAAGGCGGACGGCGGCGAAGGAGGCACGGCGCAGTGACCGGAACCGCGGCCGTGTCCCCCGCGGCCGGGCCCGGCGTTCCGTCCGGGCGCGGACGGCGTCCGGAGGTTGCGCTCGCGCTGCTCTCGACCCGGCTGGTCCGGCGGGGCACGGGCCTGCTGGCCCTGGCGGTCGCGGCCTACACGGCGGTCGAGGTCTTCTCCTACCTCGGCACCTACCCCGACGCCGCCTCCCGGGCCAGGCTGGCCACGCTCCAGGACAATCCCGCGTTGCGGATGCTCCAGGGCATCCCGCACGCCATCGACACCCCGGGCGGCTTCGTGGCCTGGGACGGCGGCTGGGTCCTGGTGTCCGTCATGGGGATCTGGGCGCTGCTCACCACCGGGCGGCTGCTGCGCGGCGAGGAGGAGTCCGGACGGGCCGAACTCGTCCTGGCGAGCCCGTTGCCGGCCGGCCGGGCCGTCGTGGTGGAGCTTGTGGTCCTCGGGTGCGCCATCTCCGTGGTCGGCGCAGCGGTCGCGGTGGTCCTGGCGACGGCGGGCACGGGTGCGGGCGGATCTGTCCTGTTCGGGCTCGCCGTCGCGGGGTTCGCGGCCACCTTCGCGGGCGTCGCCGCGATCACCGCTCAGGTGTTCGAGGTCCGGCGGCGGGCGACCGGTGCGGCAGCGGCGGTGTTCGGGCTGATGTTCCTGGTGCGGATGCTCGCCAACAGCAGCGACTCGCACGCCTGGGCGCGCTGGCTCACTCCGTTCGGATGGATGGATGACCTGCACCCCTACGCGGCCCCCAGGTGGCAGGCCCTGGCGGCGCTGGTGGTGGTGCCCGTGCTGCTGGGTGCGGTGGCTGTCCGGCTGCGCCGGGCTCGCGACACCGGCGGGGCGTTGCTGGCCGAGCCGGACCGCAGGAAGGCCCGGGCCCGGCTGCTGGGCGGTCCGGCCGCGTTGGCCTGGCGCAGCACCCGGGGTGTGCTGGTCGGCTGGGTGATCGGTGTCGCGGCCTACGCGTTCGTGATCGGCTCGACGCTCAAGACGGTCACCGATCTCATCGCGAGCGATCCGGCCTACCGCAAGGTGCTCCAATCACTCGGCTGGGACGCGGCGCAGGCCACGAAGGCATACCTCGGCATCATGGCCGCACTGATCGGCCTGCTCCTGGCCCTGTACGCGTGCTGGCGGGTCGGCGCCGCCCGTACGGAGGAGGCCGCCGGACGCCTCGACAACACCCTCGCCCGCCCGGTCCCCCGCCGCCGCTGGCTCACCGGCCACCTCCTGCTGACCGTGGCCGCAACCATGCTGATCGCCGTGACCACCTCACTGGCACTGTGGACCGGAACCGCGATCGGCGCGGCGGGCGTAGGCATCACCGACACGCTCGGATCGGTCCTCAACACCCTGCCCGCCGTCGTCCTCCTCGCCGGCGTGGCCGTCCTCCTGTACGGCACACGGCCTCGCCTGACCGTCACCGCCTCGGTCACCGTCTCGGTGACCGCGTACCTCGTCCAACTGATCGGGCCCGCACTGGACTGGCCGGACCGGGTCCTGGACGCCTCCCCGTTCCACCACCTCGCCGCCGTCCCCGCTCAGCCCTTCGCCCCGGTCTCCGCCGTGGTCATGACCGGGGTCGGCCTCGCCCTGATGGCGGCCGGCGTCGCCGCCTTCGAACGGCGCGACCTCACGGGCGAATAGGCGAGCCGGATGCGGTGCCGAGGTGGCAACACGGCAGCCCGACCGGGTCGCGTCGCCCGGACGCTCAGCCGGTGGGACCTCGTCCACCGCTCCGGTCAGACGCCGGAGACGTTGGCGATCTGCCCGACCGCGGCGGTGATGGCCATGGCCGGCCCGCCTCCGAGGACGACGCGCAGGGTCGGGCGCAGGACGCCGGTCCCGGCGGCGCGGGCAGCCAGGACGCCTGCAACCGCGAGGCCGAGGAGAGTGACGGCGACGATCAGCCACAGCCGGGCGGTGGTGGTGCCGGCGAGGAGGCCGAGGAAGGGGAGGAGTCCCCCGATCAGGAAGCTCGCGGCGGAGGCCAGGGCGGCCTGCAGCGGTCGGGCGGCGGTGACCGAGGCGGCACGTGGCACTGGGGTCAGGTCTGGGCCCGGTCGGTGTGGAGGGCGAGTCGGGGGCAGGCTCGGACGGCGCGCCGGGCGTGGGCGTGGAGATCGGGTGGGACGGCGGTGTCATGGAGGACGGGGTAGCCCCATTCGTCGAGGGTGATGAGTTCGGGCAGCAGCTCGGCGCACTGGCCGTGGCCGGTGCAGGCGATGCGGTCGACCCGCAGCAGGGCGCGGGCGGGGGTCATCGCCATTCCCTGATCCGGGCGGTGGGTGGCGCGGGCAGGACCGCCGGGCGGCGGCAGGGGCCGCGGTGGAGGTGGTGCTCGACGTCGTCGGCGAAAGCGGTCAGGGCGCCGGCAGCCAGGCGGGCGGCGCCGTCGGGGTGGCGGCAGGCGCCCCGGCCTGGCAGCAGGCCGACGCGGTGACGCAGCCGTTCCACCTGGTCGGGGCCGGCGTGGCCATCGGCGAGGGCGGTGAAATCGGCGGCGACGGAAGGCAGGCCGAAGCGGCAGGGTCCGCACTGCTGGGCTCCGCTCGCGGCCAGGTAGGTGAGCATGCGGGCGGTCTCGGTCAGGGGGCAGGTGTCCCGGGGCAGGACGGTGATGACGCCTGCTCCGGGCGCGGCTTCGGCGGGTGCGAGGCCGGAGCGGGTGAAGGGCAGGGCGAGTGCCCGGTCGGCGGGCAGCCAGGTGCCGGCGTAGCCGCCGACAAGGACGGCCTGGAGTGGTTCGGTGGGGCCGCCGGCCTGCTCGAGGAGCACACCGATCGTGGTGCCGGCCTCGGCTTCGAGGACACCGGGGTCGCGGACGGCCCCGCCGAGGCTGACCAGGACGGTGCCCGGGGTGTCGGCGGTGCCGGCCTGGCGGAACCAGTGGGGTCCGTGGCGGGCGATGAGGGCGAGGTGAGCGAGGGTCTCGACGTTCTGGACCAGGGTGGGCCGCCCGTGCACGCCCCTTTCGTGGGTGCGGGGCGGGGCGCCGAGCGGACGGGCCGGGCCACCGTTCAGCCAGTGGACCAGTGCGGTGGACTCGCTGGTCACGTAGCCGTGCGGCAGCTCCTGGAGGACGACCGGGACACTGTCGAGGCCGGCCGCGCGGCGTTCGTCGATCGCGGCGGCCAGCTCGCGCAGTTGGCGGGTGCGGGTGCGCGGCACGCACAAGTGGACGCGGTCGGCGCCGACGGCCTGGGCAGCGAGTACCGCCCCGTCCAGGACGAGGTGCGGGGCGACGGCCAGGAGGGTCTGGTCCTTGCGGCTGGCCGGTTCGCTCTCCATGCCGTTGGCGACGAAGACAGCACGGCGGCGCTGGGCGGCGACGACGCGCATCTTGCGGCCGGTCGGGAACCCGGCTCCGCCCCGTCCGGTTAGCCCGGCCTCCTCGACGGCCGCGATCAGCGCGGCACCCGGGCGGGGCGCCGCACCGTGGCGTTCCAGGTGGGCGGCGAGGTCCGCCGGGCGGCCGGTGGTGTGCCAGGCGTCGAGGAGCCTGGCTGTGCCGGTCGCCTGCCGGAGCGTGCGGGAAGGTGCCTGGTTCATCGGATGCCTCCCAGGACGGTCAGGGACAGGGCGGCGGCGCGGTGGGACCAGCCGGGCTGCAGCGGTCCGGTGGCCAGGAACGCGGTGACCAGGACGGGCACGACCGCAGCCGCGAGGGCGGCGGTCAGCCGGGGGACGGTACGGCCGGGCCCGGCCCGGTACAGCCGCCACCACACGGCCACGACGACGGTGGCCAGGCAGCCGGCGTACAGCCACAGCTGGAGCGGTAGGCGGGTGTCGCTTCCGGTGCCGGCGGCGTGGAGGAGGGCGAGCGGCCAGGCGGCGTATGCGAGCCAGTGCACCGCCTTCCAGCGGCCGCGGCCCAGACGTAGCCGCAGGGCGCTGGTGGCCAGGATGGCGAGCAGCAGGTCGAAGGCGGCGGTGCCCAGGCCCAGCCAGAGCGGTCGGTAGGACGCGCCGAACGGGACGACTGCGGCGGCCCAGTCCAGGTGGACGAAGGGGTCGAGGACGGCGGTGGCGATGTGCAGGGCCAGGAACGCCAGGGTGAGCACGGCCAGGTTGCGGTGCAGCAGTCCGACCTCGAAGCGGCCGATCCGGCGCGGTGCGCCCTTGCCTCCTACCGCGATGCCGAGGACGACGGTCGCGGTGAGCAGCAGCAGGGCGACCGTGCCGCCGGCGCGGGTGGCGTACCAGAGCGGGCTGGCCGCCAGGGTGGTGGTGTTCACCGGTGGCCTCCCGTCGTGGTGTGGGGCCAGTCGCCGAGGCGGGTTTCGGTGCCGTCG
The DNA here is from genome assembly GCF_042724935.1 of Kitasatospora sp. NPDC127060. NCBI lineage: Bacteria > Bacillati > Actinomycetota > Actinomycetes > Kitasatosporales > Streptomycetaceae > Kitasatospora > Kitasatospora sp. NPDC127060. The sequence continues at coordinate 7,878 of NZ_JBHXEG010000066.1, read as the reverse complement.
ATGTGGACCAGCCGGGCGGGCAGTCCGGTCCCGGCCAGCCATTTCGCGGCCGCCGGGCCGAACACGATCGCGGCGGTGCTGGCGGTGTTGGCGTCCACGCAGGTGGCCGCGGCGACGGTGGCGGTGCGCCAGTGGGGCGGGGTGGAGCGGCCGGTGGCGGGGTCGACGATGTGGTGCATGGTGCGGCCCGCTCGCCGCCAGGTCCGCACGCCGGTGCCGGAGGTGGCCAGGGCGCCGGAGGTGACGGTGACGACCGGGCCGGGCTCGGTGGAGGCGTGGTCGTCGCAGACTCCGACAGCCCAGCCCCCGTTCGGTGCGGGTCCGGCGGTGGCGAGGTCGCCGCCGAGGTTGACCAGCACGCCGCTGCCGGTGGCGCGGGCCGCGCGTTCGGCGGCGCGGTCCGCGGCCAGGGCCTTGGCGGTGGCACCCAGGTCCAGCGTCGTCCCGCGCGGGAGCAGCAGTTTCCGAGCCTGCGGGTCCCAGGTGACCTCGCGCCAGCCGGTGGCCGGGCGGGCGACGGGCAGGGGCGTGGCGTCCTCGGGCCGTAGCGCGGCGAACGTCCGGTCGTAGCCGATGGCGAGGACGGCCCGCCCGACGGTGGGGTCCACGGCCCCGTCGGTCAGTTCGGCGGCGCGCAGGGCGACGGTGAGAGCCTGCGCGAACAGGGCGCTCACTGTGACGGGGGTGCCGGCGAGGGCGTTGATCCGGCTCAGTTCGGAGTCCGGGCGAAATCGGCTGCAGGTGTCGTCGATGGCGGCCAGCTCGTAGAGCAGGATCGTTTCGGCTTCGGTCAGTGCGCGGTGTTCGGTGGTCAGCAGGGTGGCGGTGGTGCCGAGCGCCGGGAACGAGACGGCCGCCGCGGGGATGTCGTGGTGCGTCATGAGGCGCCGGTCCGGGTCTGCGGTGCCTGCTGGGCCGGGGCGGGCGGCTGAGGGGGCGGAGTGAGGCCGGGCGCGGTGGTGCCGCTGGGGCACGTGGCGGCAGTCGGCTGTACTTGGGCGGTGCCCTGCTCGCTGTCGTCCGATGCGCGCTCGCCTTGACCGTCCGCCGCGCGTTCGTCCCCGTCGTCGCTCTCGCGGCGTGTGACGGGTGTGGGTGCGCCGGTCGGGGCCGGGGCCGGCTGGGTGCAGGCGGGGTCGGAGGCAGGCAGGCCTCCGGTTGCGGGGGCGGCGGCGGGCGTGGCCGAAGTCCCGGGAAGCAGCTGGGTGTAGGCAAGGCCGAGAGCGGCGGAGCCCGCGGCAGCCGCGGCGACCGTCCACCGCGTCACGCTGGAGACCCTGCGCATGCCGTGTTCGCGGCGCTGGACAGAGCCGCCTCCGGGCTCGGAATCAGTGTGCGGGTCGGCCATGGTGACCGCTCCTCGTGGTCCGGGTGGGGGTGGTGAATCCACTCACCACGATGCGCGCACGCCCTTCCAGGTCCTGCTCACGAGTTGCTCAGATCTGGTAAGGATCACGGCGAGCTCCTTGTCCCGGGCGCGGCCGTCGGCCCACCCGTCGGCGCGTTGCGCCCCTCCCGCCACCGTGGCAGGTCGAGGACGGCGGTCAGCCCTCCGCCGGGGGTGTCCTCCAGGCGGACGGTGCCCCCGTTGGCGGTGACCAGCCGGTGCACGATGGCAAGGCCCAGCCCGCTGCCGCGGGCCTGCGGGTTGCCGAACCGGTGAAAGGCGACGGCCCTGGCCTCCGGACTCATGCCGGGGCCGTCGTCAACCACCCGCACTCGTACGGTGTCCTGGGCCGGGTCGCTGTCGATCGTGACCGTGCCGCCCTCGGCGACGGCGTCCAGGGCGTTGGCCAGCAGGTTGTCCAGCACCTGCTCCAGGTGGCCGGCGCCGAGTGCGACCGGCCCCGGCGCACGGCACCGCGACCCGAGATGGATGCCGTGTTCCAGGGCCACCGGCTCCCAGGCGGCCACCCGGTCCCGCACCACTTCGTCCACCCGGACCGCTACCGGCCGTGGCACCGCCTGCTCGGCTCGCGCGACCGCCAGCAGGCCGTCCACCAGTCGGGAGAGCCGCGCGACCTCCTCCTGCGCCGAGGCCAGCAGCTCCGGTGCAGAGCCTTCGGGGGTGGCGGCGAGCAGGTCCAGCCGCAGGCGCAGGGCCGTCAGGGGTGTGCGCAACTGGTGGGAGACGTCGGCGACGACGGCCTGGTGGCCGTGGATCAGCGCTTCGGTGCGGGCGGCCATGGTGTTGAAGGTGGCCGCGAGCCTGCGCACCTCCGGCGGCCCGCCCGCAACGGCGGCCCGCTCCGTCAGCTCGCCCTCACCGAGCCGCTGCGCGGCGGTGTCCAGCGCCGTCAGCGGCCGGCCCACCCACCGCGCCAGCCATACCGACACCAGCGCCGACGCGGCGAGGCCGCCTGCGCCGATCAGCGCGATCCATGCCCACGTGACGGCGATCCGGGTGTCGAGCGGCGCGGTGGACCTTGCCAGTACGACCGCGCCGCCCGGCTGGCGGAAGTCCCCGACCGGTTCGGCCGCCATCAGGCGGCCCTCGTCCTCGGGCGGCTCCGGCTCGCGGCCCGAGAGCGACTCGGCGGCCAGCTCGCGGGCCTCCGGCCCCTGCGCGGCCGTGCAGGGCGTGCTGGCCACCAGTTGCCCGCCGGCGTCGTAGACGGCTGCGCAGTCGCCAGCCTGCTGAGCTGCGGCGAGGTCCGCCTGCATCGCGTCAGGGGGAAGGTGGTCCGACAGATACTCCTCGGCGGAGGAGGCGATCACCCGGGCAGCGGCCTGCGTCTTGTCCCGGAACGCCACGTGCTCACGCTGTGTGATCGACAGGCCGAGCGGCACCGCCGCGGCCGTCAGCAGGACGAGCGTCAGGGTCAGCAGGGCCAGCGCGATCCGGCGGGTCATGGCCGTGACGCGACCTCGCCGAGCCGGAACCCGCGCCCGTAGGCCGTCTCGATAAGTCCCGGGACCGCGAGCTTGCGGCGCAGCGCGGCGACGTGCACGTCGACGACCTTGGTCGGCCCGTACCAGTGGGCGTCCCAGGCGCTCTCCAGGATCTGCTGGCGGGTCACCACCCGCCCGGGGTCGGCGGAGAGACAGGCCAGAATGTCGAACTCCTTAGGTGTCAGGGCGACTTCGCGGCCCTCGACGGCGACCCGTCGGGTGCGGGTGTCGATGACGAGCGGACCGTGCCGGACCGGCTCGTGGTCGGCCGGGTGAGTGCGGCGCAGGACCGCACGCAGGCGGGCAAGCAACTCGGCGAGACCGAAAGGTTTGACCAGGTAGTCGTCGGCGCCTTCGTCCAGGGCCAGGACCCGGTCGGCCTCCTCGCCTCGGGCCGTGACGGCGATGATCGCCGTATCCGAGCGCTGCCTGAGCCGACGGCACACCTCGACGCCGTCCATGTCGGGCAGTCCCAGATCGAGCAGCACCGCGTCGGGCGGAGACTGCGCCAGGGCTGCTCGGCCGGTGCCGACACGGTCCGCCGCGTAGCCGACCTGCCGCAGCCCGCGCACGAGCGAGTCCGCGATCACCGGATCGTCCTCCACCACAAGCACCCGCAGGCCCGCCGTGTCTGCCGTGTCTGCCGTACTCATCACACCGCGCCCGCCTCTCGAACGGCCGATTAACGCGATCCTGCCGCTACAACCAGCATGCATGCGCCACCGTCGCGGCAGCATGGGCCACCCAGGCCGCCTACCGGCCCTACCCGGCACTCGCCAGGCAACCCCCGCTCTCACGCAGCCCATGCCTACAGTCGCCGGACGCTCACGCCGGGTGCACAACTGTGGTCGCCTCCGGGACGGAATACCTGCGCGTTGGAGTGCGGGTGCATGCGCGCGGCTCCAGCAGTCACGCCTTCTGGCGCGAGAGTCTGACACGCGGCGAAACCCTCTCTGTCAGCCTTGGGTGAGACATCCCGCTTTGTCGGGTTGGCCTGAGAGGGCCCGAGTAGGAGTTCCACCCTGATTCCCAGCACCAATCCGTCCGCAGCCGACCCGGCTCCCAAGCCGAAGCGCCGCACGTTCAGCCCCGAGTACAAGCTGCGGATCGTCGCCGAGTACGACGCCGCGCCCGAGGGCGAGAAGGGTGCGGTCCTGCGCCGCGAGCGCCTTTACCACTCGCACGTCACCGAGTGGCGGGCCGCGCGCGACGCCGGGGCCCTGGAGAACCTGGTCGACCGGCGCACGAGCCCGGCCCGCCCGAAGAAGTCCGCAGCCGAGGTCGAGAACGAGAAGCTGCGCCGCCAGGTGGAACGGCTGGAGAAGGAACTCGCCCGGAACAAGGCCGCGCTGGAGGTCCTGGGAAAAGCATCGGCGCTCTTGGAAATGATCTCCGAGAGCGCGGACTGACGCACGCCGCCGACCCGGTCGTGGACGAAGCCTTCACCGCCGTCGAACACGAGCTGGGCACCACGGCCGCGTGCCGGCTGACCGGCCGCTCCCGCGCCACCCACTACCGCAGGCTGAAGCCGCCGCCCCCGCGCCGGCCCAGGTCCCCGCAGGTCCAGCCCTCCGCCCTGACAACCGAAGAGCGTGATGCGGTACTGGCGTTTTCGGCCGCCGCCCCGGACCACCCGAGATCCCGAAGACAGCGTGGATCAACGACCCCACCAAGCGCAGAGAACCCGCACCACAAACCTCATAGCGCCACGACCGTCTCACTGGACTTGAAATCTTCCGCGTGGAGAGGCTGACGGACACGGGATATGTGACCCGTTTCCGGAACTACAGCGCCCCGGTTGGCAGCTACGCCGATGGCGGGCGACGGCGTGAGGTGTGGTCGTTGACCCGGGAGGGACGGGTGATGGTCGCCGCCGTGCGGGAGGCCGTGGGGCGGCTCGACCGCACCCTGCAGCTACCGCCTCGACTGCTCGTCGCCGTGGAGCAGACTCTGCGCGGACCGCTGCGACGAAGCGGACCTGGTCGCCCCTCCAGCCATCCCGGACCGCCATCACATCACGCACGACCACCCACTCCGCCTCGCTCATGTCGGACGGATACCTCGGTCGCCTGTCCGGCCGGTCCACGGCGTTCCTTAGCCGGTGAGCGAGGCAATCACACTCAGGTGCAGCCGAGTTGGAGCCAATCACAGCGAGGGCGTACAACTTCGACATCAGGGCCTCCTGACGCGCTCACCGTCTTCGACAACCACGCGCTGCACCAGAGGCCCTGTGTTCATGCACGGACAGGCGGAAGATCACCCAACCGAGCATCCACACTCGAACCCACACTCACCAAGATCGATAGAGCAACGGCTTCCGAAGCCTCGTCACAGCAAGCACCGTTGCAGTACCAGAGGCGTTCGCCTGGGCAGACACTCATCGGGACATCGTCGACAGGGCTATGCGACCACGGCGCCCCCGAAGGGGTCCCGGCCGCCTGACCGGGCTGCTCACCGGCCTGCCCTTCCCTGGGCTGCGGGTGCCGATGCGCGAGGCCTACGACTGACTGGACCACCACTTGCTCGGCGTCGGCAGCGGCGCGCCGACCTGGACGAAGGCGAATAGCCAGCACATGCCACGCTTTCCGCAACTTCCCAGGTCAAGCCAGTAGGTGGTCAGCTTTGGTCTGCTCTGACGGTTCGCCGGCTGGCCACCTTTCAAGGGGCGAACCGCACCGTCTACCATGAGCACCGAAGATCAGTGCCGAGGAGAGGAAGCAGTGAGCGTGCGACGGCTGGGGGAACTGGAGGCGGAGATCATGGACCGCCTTTGGAGTTGGGGCTACCCGGCGACCGTCCGCGAACTCGTCGACGACCTGAACCGGATCCGCCTGCTCGCCTACACCACCGTAATGACAGTGGCCGACGTCCTCCACGGCAAGGGCATGCTGCGGAGCAGCCTGGCAGCCGGGGGTGTGCGGAACCTGTGGCTCCGTATCGTCCCGGGGCAGGTCAGTGGCCGCCTGATCCGCGACCTCTGACTTCGAGCGGCTGTCGGTTCGGTCAAGTGTGATGCGCCCTGTGCGTCCGGAACCCGGTGTCCGCCGACGCGGGCACCCGGGTTCCGGACGCATGGGGTGGTGCATACCTGGTCAGCGGACCGGGTGGAGGGCGGCGGTGTCGTCCGTGCGGAAGTCCAGGCTGCTGGTCACGTCGATGACGCCGTCCACGCTCCGGCACAGGCGCTCCACGACCGACACCAGTGCGCGGTGCTCGACCGTTCCGGTAAGGGTGACCCGGCCCTCGTTCACCCGGACGTCGACGCAACCCGGGGCGAGTCCCAGGGTGCGGTCGAGAATCTCGTGCGTGATCTCCTCGCGGATCGCCCGGTCCTGGCGGAGGAAGACGCGCAGCAGGTCGCTGCGGCTGACGATGCCGACCAGGCGGCCGGCCTCGTCGACGACGGGCAGGCGCTTGAGGTGCTCGCGCTGCATCAGGCGGGCGGCCTCAACCACGGTCCACTCGGGCCGCCCGCACACCGCCGGGCTGGTCATGAGGCCCTCGGCGGCGGTGGCCTGACTGCGGGTGTGCTCACCGGGCGACAGCTGCGGGGTGAGCAGCAGCCCAGCGGGGTCCTCCTGGGCGGCCTCGTTGAGCAGCAGGTCGGCTTCGGAGACCAGGCCGACCGGCCGCTCCTCGTGGTCCAGGACGGGCACCGAGGTGATGTCGTGCTCGGCGAGCAGGCGGGCGATCTCCTTGAAGCCGGTGTCGGGCCGGACGTGCACGACGGCCGTGGTCATCAGTTCTCCCACGATGCGGTGTCGCATGGTTGGCTCACTCCTTCTGTGGTGCCGGCGGCCCCAGGGCCGATCGGTCGGGTGTGGTGGGTGCGGTGTGGCGCCCGGCTCAAATCCGGACGGGCGGGGTCGTGCGGTCGGGTGTTCAGACGGCCGTGTGGCGGACGACGACGACGGGGCACGGCGCGTGCTGCACGCAGTGCCCGCTGACGGAACCCAGCAGCGCGCCGACGAAGCCGCCGTGGCCTCGGCTGCCGACGACCAGGAGGTCGGCGCCCCGAGCCGCGTCCAGGAGGCAAGACACGGTGCCGCCCTCCAGCACCCGGGGCCGGATCGCGACCGGGCATTCCGGGCCGGCCACCTGCGCGATGGCGTCGTCGAGCACCTTGCTCATCATGGTGGCGAGGTCCTCGTCGGCCTGGATCGGCACGGTCCAGCCGGTGGACACCGGGTACTGCCAGGCGGTGAGCGCCTCGATGACGACGCCGCGGGTGCGGGCCTGGTCGACGGCCCAGCGCAGCGCGTCGATCGAGGACGGGGATCCGTCCACGCCGACGACGATCCGGTGCTGCGGTTCATTCTGCTCGGTCACGGTGCTTCTCCCTGTGTTGTGGTCATCTCCACCATCGGCTGACCGGCGCGTGGTGGCGAAGGGCCGAGGGGGCCGCTGTGGCGGGACCTTCAGCCCCGGTGCGGGACGACTGCCGTGCCTCGGGACCGACGGACCTTCCGAACAGGGCCCATGAGTCCCTGCCACCGCCTCGCTCATTGCGGTGCAGTTGGTGCGCGAGACGAAGCCGCCACAGGAGTGGCCGCGATGTGGAGGCAGGTATGGAGCGCGAGGGGCCGGCCATCGAGCTAGCCGGACTGAGCAAGTACTACGGCCGCAAGACGGGTGTCGACCACCTCGACCTCACCGTGCGGCGCGGCGAGATCTTCGGCTTCCTGGGCCCCAACGGCGCCGGGAAGACCACCACCATGCGCTGCCTGGTGGGCTTGCTGCGGCCGAGCGCCGGACGAATCCGGCTGCTGGGCCTGGACCCGGTCGCCGACCACCGGCGCCTGGCCCCGCGCCTGGGCTACCTGCCGGGAGAACTTCGCCTGTACCCGGAGCTGACCGGTGCTCAGACACTGCGACTGCTCGGCGACCTTCAGGGCGCCGCGACGTCGCGGCGCGCGGAGCTGTGCGAGCGGCTCGGGCTGACGGTCGCCGACTTGGCCCGGCCGGTGCGGGAGTACTCGCGCGGTA
>NZ_JBHXEG010000065.1:0-56534 GCF_042724935.1 Kitasatospora sp. NPDC127060 | reverse complement strand
CCACCCCCCAGGTCATGCGATCGACAGGGGGCAACAGTCATGCCGGACCCGGAGGCCAGGAGCCCCGTTTCAGGGCCACGAAGAAGGTAACGGGGGGTGTGACCTCGCGGACTCCGGCCCCCGGCCCCCGGCTGTCCCCAGCCGGCAGCCGCCAGCCGGCAGCCGCCAGCTGAAGGCTGGCGGCTGAAGGCCGCCGGCGGCCTTCAGCCGGCCCTGGCCGACGGACCCGCGCCGGCGACGCTCAGCCGGTGACCGTCCAGGACACCGACCGGGTCATGTAGCGGTCCCGGAAGGCCTCGTCCCGCACCCAGTCCGTGGAGTCCCGGACGGTCGCGGTCACGGTCACCGTCCGGCCCGGGGGCAGGTCCAGCAGGGCGGTGTCCAGCCGGCCGCCGTCCACGGCCTGCGGGGCGGCCGGGGCGCCGTCCACCTTCCAGTCCACCTGGAGCTGCCGGGCGCCGGTCAGCGGCAGCGGCCGGACGTCCAGCCGAGGGCGCCCGGTGACCTCGCCGGGCGGCGGCGAGGGGGCGTCGGTGGGGCGGACCTTGCGGTACAGCTCCTCGATGATCGCCTCCCGGGAGGGCAGGTTGTAGGCGCTGCCGAGGGTGCGCATCACCGAGTCGGGAGTGGGCCGGTAGAGACCGTTGGCGCTGCGGTACGCCCCGACGGTGCCGGCGCCGTCCGGCGACACCGCGCCCAGCCAGCGCCACCACTTGGTCTGCTTCTTGCGCATGTCGTCGGCGTTGAGGGTGGAGAGGTTCGGGTAGTCGGCGTCGTCCGGGGCGCTGTCGTACTCGTCCCCGAGGTCCCCCACGGTGTGCCCGATCTCGTGCTGGATGATCCGCCCGGCGTCCGGACTGCCCCCGGCCAGGGTGGTCACCCCGGTGCCCCCCGCGCCGCCGTACTCGACCGAGTTGGCCAGCGCTATCAGGTACTGCGGTCCGGCGCTGTCCCCGGCGTAGCGGGCGGTGGCGCCCTCGTCGGCACAGAGCAGCCGGGCGGTGCCCTCGCACCAGAAGTGCATGCCCAGCGGGGTGGCGGGGTGGCGGCCGCGGCCCTCGGTCTCGGCTATCCCGGAGACCGGGGAGACCACCTCGACCCGCCGTATGTTGAAGAACCCCTGGTAGGTGCGGAAGGGCTCGACGTCCATCAGCGCGCGCCAGGCCTTGTCGGCCTGCTGCCGGAAGGCCTCCTGTTCGTCCGTCGTGTAGCCGTCGCCGAGCAGCACCAGGGTGATCCGGTTGGCCGGGTCCCCGGTGCGGCGTATGTCGAAGGTCGGGGCGGCCGCGGGCAGCCGCTGGTCGGCGCGGAGCACGGTGTGCGGCGGCAGCGCCCGGTCGGCGGGGGTGCCGGCTCCGATCACGCCGAACGGCGAGGGGCCGACGAGTTCCAGGGCGGCGGGGAGTACGGCGGTGGACACCAGTACGAGGGCGGCCAGACTCCGGACGAGACGGCCAGGGTTGCCAGCAGGCATACGGGTGCGTCCTCGGGGCTCCGGTCACCCGGTGTCGCCCGGGTGGTGGAGCGGAGACGTACCCGGACCGGCGTGTCGCCCCCACCGGCCGAAGAAAATGTCACCGACCTGGCCGAACGATCCCTGCCCTGCCAGAGATACCAATCAATCCCGGCGCCTCACGTCCGGGGCCGCCTCCCCAGCTCCAGCACCAGGTGCGTCCCGAGCCCGAAGAGCAGCCCCCAGAACGCCGAACCGATGCCGAACAGGCTCATCCCCGAGGCGCTCGCCAGGAAGGTCACCACCGCCGCGTCCCGCCCCCGCTCCTCGGCCACCGCCGCCGTCAGGCTGCCCTGCAACGAGGCCAGCAGCGCGACCCCGGCGATCACCGCGATCAGCTCCTTCGGCAGCCCGGTGAACAGGCTGACCAGCAGCCCGCCGAAGCTGCCCACCACCACGTACAGCACCCCCGAGGACATCCCCGCGACGTACCGTCGGCGCGGGTCCGGATGGGCCTCCGGGCCCGAGCAGATCGCCGCCGTGATCGCCGCCAGGTTCACCCCCGGCGAGCCGAACGGCGCCAGCAGCATCGACACCGCGCCGGTCGAGCCGATCAGCAGCCGGTCGTCCGCCCGGTAGCCGAAGGCCCGCATCACCCCGAGCCCGGGCGCGTTCTGCGAGGCCAGCGTGACGATGCCGAGCGGCAGCGTCAGCCCCACCAGCGCCGACCAGGAGAACGCCGGCACCGTCAGCACCGGTGCGGTCGGCCCGCCCGAGCCCAGGTGCAGCGGCAGCCCCACGGTCAGCGCCGCCAGCACCCCGCCGACCACCAGCGCCACCGGCACCGCGTACCGCGGCGCGAACCGCTTGGCCAGCAGGAAGGCCGCGAAGCTGCCCACCACCAGCACCGGCGCACCGTGCACCGCGCCGAAGATCCCGGCGCCGAAGGAGAACAGGATGCCCGCCAGCATCGCGTTCACGATCCCCACCGGCACCGCCGCGATCAGCCGGCCGAACCAGCCGGTCACCCCGAACAGCGTCACCACCGCCGCGCTCACGAGGAACGCCCCGACCGCCTCCCGGTACGGGTAGTCGCCCAGGCTGGTCACCAGCAGCGCGGCGCCCGGGGTGGACCAGGCGGTGATCACCGGCGTCCGGGTCCACCAGCTCAGCGCGAAGCCGCTCACCCCGCTGCCGATCGCCACCGCCCAGATCCAGGACGCCGTGTGCGCCTGGTCCAGCCGGCCGGCGGCGGCCGCCGCGAGCACCACCACCAGCGGTCCGGAGAACGACACCACCACGCAGACCAGCCCCGCCAGCAGCGCCGGCGCCGACACGTCCCGCCGCAGCGACCGGCGTTCGTCGCTCCCGGCCGCCGTCTTCTCCGGTCGAATCGTCAGCTCATCCGTCATTCCGGCAGTATCCCGAAGCCCGGCCGAAGACTCCCGAAAAAACTTTTCGATCCAGCTGCAACCCCTGCGGAGGACGCGCGTCTGTACGGGTGAAGGCACGGAGAGCGAGACCGGCGGAGCCGGGGGGCGCTTCCGCTCACGAGGAGCGGAGCCGGTCGTCTTCACCCAACACACCGTCAGACCCATGACCCTGGGGAGTCACGTCATGCGCACGTCCGTTATCACCCGTTTTGCGAAGAACGACCGCGCCTTCTCCTTCTCCGGCCGCCGCCGCATCGCCCTCCTGGCCGCCACCACCGTCCTCGCGGGCGGCGTCCAGCTCCTCGCCACCGACACCGCCTGGGCCTGCGGCGACGCGCGGTTCGGCACCTCCCCGGTGGTCGACCCCACTACCAGGCAGCCGACCGTCCCGAACGCGGACTTCCGCGACCCCCTCGCCAACAGCATTTCCACCGACGGCAGTTGGACCGAGATCGGGGTGGGGATGACCAACTTCACCGGGACCGACGTCGCCAAGGCCACGCCGGGCTTCGGCCTGTCGGCCGCCGGGCGGGGCACCCCGCTGCGCGCCAAGGACGTGCGGGTCGAGGTCATGCGGCAGGGCGCCTGGAAGCCGCTCAAGCTCAACGCGGGCTGCATCGGGCTCGACGCCGACACCGCCTCGCTGGCGCAGCCGCTGACCAACGGCCGGGCCGCCGACTTCCTGTTCCGGGTCTCGCTCTCCCCCGACTCACCGAAGGACCTGAACGCGCTGACGCTGGTCACGGACGCCGAGACCGACAAGGCCACGCTGGAGTACTGGGGCAACCGCACCGTGAAGGTCACCCACCCCAAGACCGACCGGCAGACCCCGGCCGCCGAGCCCGCACCGGCCAAGCCCGCCGCGCCCGCTGCCGACAAGACCGCCGCCCCCGCTGCCGACAAGACCGCCGCCCCCGCTGCCCAGCCCACCGCCGCCCCGGCGACCAGCGCGCCGGCCGGCACCGCCGAGCTGGCCCACACCGGCGCCGCCGAGACCAACACCTTCCTCGCCACCTCCGCCGCCGCGCTGCTCGCGCTGGGGGCCGGCGTCCTGCTCACCGTCCGCCGACTCCGCCACCGGCGGTAGTCGACGGGCGGGTACGGCGAAGGGGCCCTGCTCCGCACGGCGGTGCGGAGCAGGGCCCCTTCGTCTCGTCTCCGGGGGCGTCAGCCCCAGGTGATCAGGCGCTTCGGGAACTCCAGCAGCCCGGCCAAGTCGGCCAGCACCCGGGAGCCCAGCTCCCCGTCCACCAGGCGGTGGTCGAAGGAGAGCGCGAGCGTGGTCACCTGTCGCGGGACCACCTTGCCCTTGTGCACCCACGGCAGCTCCCGGACCGCGCCGAAGGCCAGGATGGCCGCCTCGCCCGGGTTGAGGATCGGGGTGCCGGTGTCGACGCCGAAGACGCCGACGTTGGTGATGGTGACCGTGCCGCCCTGCATGTCGGCCGGCGAGGTCTTGCCCTGCCGGGCGGTCTCGACCAGCTCGCCGAGCGAAACGGCCAGGCCCGCAAGGGTCTTGGAGCCGGCGTCCTTGATGTTCGGAACGATCAGACCGCGCGGGGTGGCCGCGGCGATGCCGAGGTTGACCTGGCCCTTGACCACGATCTCCTGGGCCGCCTCGTCCCACTGGGCGTTGATCTCCGGGTGCCGCTTGATCGCCACCAGCAGCGCCTTGGCGACCAGCAGCAGCGGGCTGACCCGGACGTCCCGGCCCAGTTCGCCGCTCTCCTTGAGCTTGCGGACGAACTTCATGGTGCGGGTCACGTCGACCTGGACGAACTCGGTGACGTGCGGGGCGGTGAAGGCCGAGGCCACCATCGCCTGCGCGGTCGCCTTGCGGACGCCCTTGATCGGCACCCGGACGTCGCCCGCGACGGACACCGGAACCGGCGCCACCACGGCCTCGGCCGCCTCGACCACGGCCGACTCGACGGCCGGAGCCGCCGCAGCGGCCTGGGCCGCGGCCTGGGCGTGCACGTCCTCGCGGGTGATCACGCCGTCCCGGCCGGTCGGGGTGACGGCCCGCAGGTCGATGCCCAGGTCCTTGGCCAGCTTGCGCACCGGCGGCTTGGCCAACGGCCGCTCGCCGACAGGCACTTCGGCCACCGGCGCGGCCGCGGCCGGAACGACCGGGGCCGCAGCGACCGGAGCCGGGGCCGCGACCGGAGCCGGCTTCGCCGCGGAGACGGTCTTGGCGGTGGTCCGCCGGGCCCGACGCTGGGCGGAGCCGGTGCGCGGGCCGTACCCGACCAGCACCTCCCGGCGCTCCGGCTCGGCCTCGGCGGCCGGCGCCGCGGCGGCGGGCGCGGACACGGCGGCAGCGGCAGCGGCAGCGGCCGGAGCGGCCCCCGCCTCCCCGGCGACCGCCACCGTGATGATCACGGTGCCGACGTCGACCGTGGCGCCCTCGGGGAAGAAGAGCTGCTCGACGACCCCGTTGAACGGGATCGGCAGCTCCACCGCCGCCTTGGCGGTCTCCACCTCGCAGACGACCTGCCCGTCGGTGACGGTGTCACCCGGCTTGACGTACCAGCTGAGGATCTCGGCCTCGGTGAGGCCCTCGCCCACATCCGGCATCTTGAACTCGCGGAGCGAGCGAACTTCGGTGGTCATCTTCGCTCCCCGGTATCAGTACGCGAGCGCGCGGTCGACGGCGTCGAGCACGCGGTCCAGGTCGGGCAGGAAGGACTCCTCGACCCGGGACGGCGGGTACGGCGCGTAGTAGCCGCCGACCCGCAGGACCGGTGCCTCCAGGTGGTAGAAGCACCGCTCGGTGAGCCGGGCGGCCAACTCGGCGCCCATGCCCAGGAAGACCGGGGCCTCGTGCACCACGACGGCCCGCCCGGTGCGCTTGACCGACTCCTCCAGGGTGGTGAAGTCCACCGGGGAGAGCGAGCGCAGGTCGACGACCTCCAGCCGGCGGCCGTCCTCCGCGGCGGCCGCGGCGGCCTCCAGGCAGACCTTGACCATCGGGCCGTACGCGATCAGCGTCGCGTCGGTGCCGGGGCGGACGATCCGGGCGTCGTGCAGCCCCAGGTCGGCGGCGGCGCCGACCTCGCCCTTGTCCCAGTAACGCCGCTTGGGCTCGAGGAAGATGACCGGGTCGTCGGACTCGATGGCCTGCCGCAGCATCCAGTGCGCGTCGTGCGCGTTGGACGGGGTGACCACCCGCAGACCGGCGGTGTGCGCGAAGTACGCCTCGTGCGACTCGCTGTGGTGCTCGACCGCGCCGATGCCACCCGCGTAGGGGATGCGGACGGTGACCGGCATCTTGACGTGGCCCAGCGCACGGGCGTGCATCTTGGCCAGCTGGGAGACGATCTGGTCGAAGGCCGGGTAGACGAAACCGTCGAACTGGATCTCCACCACCGGGCGGTAGCCGCGCAGCGCGAGGCCGATCGCGGTGCCCATGATGCCGGACTCGGCCAGCGGGGTGTCGATCACCCGGCCCTCGCCGAAGTCCTTCTGCAGACCGTCGGTGATCCGGAAGACGCCGCCGAGCTTGCCGATGTCCTCGCCCATCAGGACGGTCTTCGGGTCGTTCTCCAGCGACTTGCGCAGCGCCTCGTTGAGCGCCTTCGCGATGCTCAGCTGACCGGCCATCAGTGGTTCTCCCCCGCCTCGAAGGAGGCCGCGTACTCGACGTATTCGGCCCGTTCCTCATCGACCAGTGCGTGCGGCTCGCTGTACACGTGGTCGAAGATCAGCGTCGGGTCCGGGTCCGGCATGCTGCGCACGCCCTCGCGCACCCGCAGCCCCAGCTGCTCGCTCTCGGCGTCGACGGCGGCGAAGAACTCGTCGTCGGCCAGGCCCTCCTTCTCCAGGAGGGTGCGCAGCCGCAGGATCGGGTCCTTGGCCTTCCAGGCCTCGGTCTCCTCGGCGAGCCGGTAGCGGGTCGGGTCGTCGGAGGTGGTGTGGGCACCCATCCGGTAGGTGAAGGCCTCGATCAGCACCGGGCCGTTGCCGCTGCGGGCGTGGTCGAGCGCCCAGCGGGTGACCGCGAGGCAGGCCAGCACGTCGTTGCCGTCGACCCGGACGCCCGGGAAGCCGAAGCCGGAGGCGCGGCGGTACAGCGGGATCTTGGTCTGGGTGGTGGTGGGCTCGGAGATCGCCCACTGGTTGTTCTGGCAGAAGAACACCACCGGGGAGTTGTAGACCGAGGCGAAGGTGAAGGCCTCGTTGACGTCGCCCTGGCTGGAGGCGCCGTCGCCGAAGTACGCGATCACCGCGTCGTCGGAGCCGTCCTTGGTGATGCCCATCGCGTAACCGGTGGCGTGCAGGGTCTGCGCGCCGATCACGATGGTGTAGAGGTGGAAGTTCTTCTCGTTCGGGTCCCAGCCGCCGTGGTTCACGCCGCGGAACATGCCGAGCAGGTTCAGCGGGTCGACGTCGCGGCACCAGGCCACGCCGTGCTCGCGGTAGGTGGGGAAGGCGTAGTCGCCGGTGCGCATGGCCCGGCCGGAGCCGACCTGCGCGGCCTCCTGGCCGAGCAGCGAGGCCCACAGGCCCAGCTCGCCCTGGCGCTGGAGCGAGGTCGCCTCGGCGTCGAACCGGCGCACCAGCACCAGGTCGCGGTAGAGGGAGCGCAGCTCCTCGGGAGTGGTGGTGAGGGGGTAGTCCGGGTGCTCGACGCGCTCGCCTTCCGGCGTGAGCAGCTGTACGAGCTCCGGCTGGGCGTCCGTCCCCGTGGCGCGGAGGGTGTCAGGGACGCCGGGGGCCGCCTTCTTGCGGGCCCTCGCCGTGCTTTTGACGGTCACGTTCACTCCTCGGTCTGTCCGGCCGCCCGGGGTCGCCGGTGACCGGTCCGGTCACCGCCTCGCGGGGCGCGCGTGGGTGTGCGCACCTACTGCGTGGCAGGTGGTGATCCTGTTCCGACGGCGTCCCTCACGAGAACGTTACCCAGCGTCCGCCCTTGGCGCGCTTGCGCTAGGACGTCCTACTTGTTCAGGGTCTACAACCCCGAGGGTGCCGCGCCCGGCTCGCCGTCGGAAGGGTGGGGGTGACGGTCGGCGTGACGCAGCTCTCAATTCGAGCGCCTTCAGGACACCAGCGCACGTTATCCGGGCGGACGCCCGTACGTAAGGGGGTTCTCGGTATCGGTTTCGGTCGGGTGTGGCTGGATCGCACCGTTACGGCACCCAGGACGATAGGCCTTCTGTACGGTGATATGGGAGGCTTTGGGCGTGACTGATAACGGACATATCAGGGTTTTCCTGCTCGATGACCACGAGGTCGTCCGACGGGGCGTGCACGACCTGCTGTCGGTCGAGGACGAGATCGAGATCGTCGGCGAGGCCGGCACGGCCGCCGAGGCGCTCACCCGGATCCCCGCGGTCCACCCCGACGTCGCGGTGCTGGACGTCCGGCTCCCGGACGGCAACGGGGTCGAGGTCTGCCGGGAGATCCGCTCCCTGATGCCCGAGATCAAGTGCCTGATGCTGACCTCCTTCTCGGACGACGAGGCGCTGTTCGACTCGATCATGGCGGGCGCCTCCGGCTACGTCCTCAAGGCGATCCGCGGCACCGACCTGATCACCGCCGTCCGGGACGTCGCGGCCGGCCGCTCGCTGCTCGACCCGGTCGCCACCAGCCGGGTGCTCGCCCGGCTGCGCGACGGCGGCGAGAAGGAGGACGAGCGGCTGGCCCAACTCACCAAGCAGGAGCGGCGGATCCTCGATCTGATCGGCGAGGGGATGACCAACCGTCAGATCGGCAACGAGTTGCACCTGGCCGAGAAGACGGTGAAGAACTACGTATCCAGTCTGCTCGCCAAGATGGGGATGGAGCGGCGCACCCAGGCGGCGGCGTACGTGGCCCGACACCAGGCCGATCATCAGTACTGATACGGCCCTTCACACATGTGATGGTTTGTCAAGGGCCCCCACCAGGGGGCCATAACCTCTGCACGTGACTTTCAGCCAGACCCTCGCCTGCGCCCCGGCCCGCCCCGACCTCTCCGCACCGCCGATAGGGACCCTCAGTCCACCGGTACCGCGCAGCGCACTCGCCGAGGTCCTGGCCCGCTTCCGGGTGGGGCCGCCGCTCACCGTCGAACCGGTCGCCGAGGGCCTGCTCAACCGGGGCTACCGGGTCACCACCGGGGCCGGCGCGTACTTCCTGAAGTGCTACGTCGACGCCGCCACCGCCAACCGCCCGAAGATCCTCGCCCACCACCGCGCGATGACCGACCTGCACGCCCTGGGGCTGCCCGTGGCGCCCCCGTTGAGCTGCTCCGGAGGCGGCGGGACGGTGGCCGGACTGAACGGCCGGCTGTTCGCGCTGTTCCCCTGGGTGGATGGCCGACACCGACACGGTACCGAGCTGGATCCGTCGGGGTGCGACGCGCTCGGCGCGCTGCTCGGTCGGCTGCACGGCGCGCTCGACGACGTCTGCGCCCCCCTCGACCAGCCCGCCGGTTACCACAGCGCCGACCCCCGTGACAGCGCCGAACTGGCCCGCGAGCTGCGGCGACGAGCCCGCGACCACCGCCCCAACGGCGACTTCGACGCCCTGGTCGTCCGACGGCTCGACGAACGGCTGGAACTGCTCGCCGAGCACGCCCACCGCCGCCCCGAACCGCTCGCCGCCCCGCCCACCGGCTGGACCCACGGCGACTTCCACGGCCTCAACCTGCTCCACGGCGAGGGCCCGGGCGGCGACCGGATCACCGGCGTGCTCGACTGGGACAAGCTCGGCCCGCAGCCGCGCGCCGAGGAGGCCGTCCGCGGCGCCACCCTGCTCTTCAACGACCGCACCACCGGCACCCTCGACCTGGTCCGGGTCCGCCGCTACTCACAGGCCTACCGGGCGGCCGGCGCCGCCACCGCCGAGCAGCTGGCCGCCGCCGTCCACCGGGTCTGGTGGGAGCGGCTGAACGACTTCTGGATGCTGCAGTGGCGCTACCAGCGGGCCGACCACCGGGCCGACCCGCTGTACCCCGCCTCGGCGGGCCAGTTGGCGTGGTGGTGCCAGGAGTACGAGCAGGTCCTGGACGCCTTCGCCAACTGATCCGTCAGTTGATGGGCGGCGGCAGCGTGCCGCCTCCGCCGGCCGGCTTCGAGGGCGACACCGGCGGGGGGGTGTTCCCGCCGCCCGCGGTCGGCGACGTCCCCGAGGTCGGTCCACCGGTCGCCGACGAACTGGCCGTCGCGGAGTGGGTGGCGGTCGGCGTGGGGGTCGGGGTCGGGGTGTGCTTGCCCGTACCCGGCGACGGCGACGTGTTGTTCTCGCCGCCGGTCCCGCCGGTCCCGCCGTAGCCGCCGGAGCCGGTCGGCTGGCTCGGCCGCCGGCTGCCGGAGTTCGACGGCGGCGGGGTCGGCTGGCCGTTCTGGGTCGGCGTGGTCGGCTCGGTGGTGCTGACCACCGGTGCGGGCGTCGTGGGCGTCGTCTGGTGGTCGGTGCCACCGCCACCGCCGCCGCTGAGCGCGAACGCGATCCCGGCGCCGGCCGCGACCAGCACGGCGATCCCGCCGGCCACCCAGCCCCACGGCCCGCGCCGCCGGCCGCCGTGGTCGTCGTGGTCGTCCTCGCCGCCACCGCCGTACGAGCCGCCGGACCCCTGGTAGGGGGCGGGGGTGTGCGGGCCGCCCGCCGAGTACGGCAGCACCGAGGTCCGGTCGCCGGCGCCGACCGCGCCGAAGGCCTGGGTGGCCGCCGCCTGGTCAGGCCGGAGCACCTGGGTGGCCCCGGTGTCACCGGGCATCCCGGCGCCGGCCCAGGCGGCCCCGCCCGCACCGTGCATCTCGCGCAGCGCGTGCTGGAGGTGGGCGCGGAACTCGTCGGCGTCCTGGAAGCGGTCGTCCGGGTTCTTGGCGAGCGAGCGCAGCACCAGCGGGTCCAGGCCGACCGGCACCCGGCTGTTGGTCTGCGAGGGCGGCACCGGCGGGTCCTGGACGTGCTGGTAGACCACCGAGAGCGGGGTGTCGCCGGTGAACGGCGGGCGCAGCGTGAGCAGCTCGTAGAGCATGCAGCCGGCCGCGTACAGGTCGGAACGGTGGTCGACCGGCTTGCCGAGCGCCTGCTCCGGCGACAGGTACTGCGGGGTGCCCATGACCATGCCGGTCTGGGTCATCGTGGTGGCCCCGCCGGTCAGCGCCCGGGCGATGCCGAAGTCCATCACCTTGACCGCGCCGGTGTTGGTGATGATCACGTTGGCGGGCTTGATGTCGCGGTGCACGATGCCGTTGCGGTGGCTGTAGGCCAGCGCCTCCAGCACCCCGGCGATGATGATCAGCGCCTGGTCGACCGGCGGCGCCTCCTCGTCCGCCAGCAGCTCGCGGACGGTCCGGCCCTCGACCAGCTCCATCACGATGTACGGCGTGGACTCGTCGCCGAGGTACTCCTCGCCGGTGTCGTAGACCGAGACGATCGAGTGGTGGTTCAGCGCCGCGACGGCGTGTGCCTCGCGGGTGAAGCGCAGCCGGGCGACGTCGTCCTGGGCCAGCTCGCCGCGCAGCAGCTTGACCGCGACGGTGCGGCCCAGCCGCACGTCCTCGGCGGCGAACACCTCGGCCATGCCGCCGCGGCCCAGCCGGTGGGTCAGCCGGTAGCGGCCGTCACCGACCGTGCCCATCGGAACCCCGCGACCGGGAGTCTGCGGTCCGCCGCGACCGAACGGCGGCAGCGCGGAGGTCGCGGCGTCGCTGCCCGGCTCGGGGATCCTCGGCGTGCCGCCGGTCCGTCCGACCGCTCGGGCACCCGCCTCGTCGTCCGGCTGCTGCGTCTGTGCCATCGCTCCTCGCCCCGGGCGTTCGCTCGGATCGCGGTGCCCTGTCGCTTACGTATCCCCGAACGCTACCGCTTCCGGCGGGCACCCGTGACACCCGCAGAACGGCGGGAAACCGTCAGAGCAGCCCGTTCCGGTCGGCCTGCGAGTCCAACAGGACGACCGCGGCCGGGCGCTCGGAGTGGAACTTCCCGCCGGTGCTGTTCTGCGCCTTGTTGACCACGATCGCGATGATGATGCCCGCCAGCACCAGCACGCCGACGATGATCGCGATCACCACGAAGGCCGTGGAACAGCCGCCGCTGCTGGGCTTCGGCTGCTGGTACGGCGGCATCGTCTGCGGGCCCGGCGGCATCGGTCGCGGGCCCTGCTGCGGCCCCCCTTGCTGAAGGAACTGCGGCTGGGGGGTGTGCGGCGCCTGTGGCCGCGGGGTCTGGTAGGCCGGCGGCGGGGTCCGGTACTGCGGCGTCGGCGGCTGGGGCTGCCCCTGCTGGAGGTACTGCGGGTGCGGGGTCTGGTAGGCCGGCGGCGGCGTCTGGTACTGCGGGGCCGGCGGCTGGGGCTGCCCCTGCTGGAGGTACTGCGGGTGCGGGGTCTGCGGCGCCTGCGGCGTCGCGTGCACCGAGCGCGGCCCCTCCTTGATCACCAGCGGGGAGCTGGCCTGCAGCGCGTGCCCGGCCCCGCCGCCCTTCAGCTCGGCGATCAGCCGCTCCGCCTCGTCCCGCATCGCGGCGGCGCTCTGGAAGCGGTGCGCCGGGTCCTTGCGCAGCGCCTGCGCCACGAAGGCGTCCACCACGGGGGTGAGCGAGGCGTTCAGGCTGGAGGGGGCCGGCGGCTCCTCCTGGACGTGCTTGTAGGCGATCGAGAAGGCCGAGTCGCCGTCGAAGACCAGCTGGCCGGTGAGCATCTCGAAGAGCATCACGCCGACCGAGTACAGGTCGGAGCGGGCGTCGACCGGCTTGCCGAGCGCCTGCTCCGGCGAGAGGTACTGCGGGGTGCCGACCACCATGCCGGTCTGGGTCATCGAGGTGACGCCCGACTCCAGCGCCCGGGCGATGCCGAAGTCCATGACCTTGACGTTGCCCTTGCGGTCGAACATGACGTTGCCGGGCTTGATGTCGCGGTGCACCAGGCCCATGTCGTGCGAGGCCTCCAGCGCGTTCAGGACGCCGACGATGACCCGCAGGGCATCCTCGGTCGGCATCGCGCCGTACTGGGCGACCGCCTCGTTGATCGACTCGCGCAGGCCCATGCCGTCGATCAGCTGCATGACGATGTACGGCGTGCTGGAGCCGTCCGGGGCGACGTCCTCGCCGCTGTCGTACACCGTGACGATGTTCGGGTGCTCCAGCCGGGCCACCGCCTGGGCCTCGCGGCGGAACCGCTCCTTGAACGAGTCGTCCCGGCCCAGCTCGCTGTGCATGCTCTTCAGCGCCACCTGCCGGTCCAGCACGCTGTCGTACGCGAGGTGCACGGAAGCCATGCCGCCCTCGCCCAGCAGCCGCTGCAGCACATAGCGGCCGTTGCCCAGGGAGAAGCCCTCGGCCGCCGCGTTGCCGTGCTCGCTCATGGTCCTCTGCTCCCCCTCGGCGCGGTGGTCCTGCCGCAACCGTGACGTTCGGTCTCGTCCGTACGTGGTGGGCCTGGCCCGCTGGCCCGGCGAACCCCTGTCGCGGCGGCTCCACCGGCCTGCGACAGGGGTCAGGGTATCGGCTTCCGCCGACGGTGCTCGGCCCAGGGCCGATCCTGCCCCCGGACCGCCCTCGCCCTGCTGCGGCGGCGCGGTCCGGGGCGGATCCTCGTGGTACGTCCGGACCCCGCGGCGGGCCCGGTGGGCCTACAGGTACGGGCCGGAGCGGATGCCGCGGCTCTGGCCCGGGTCCTCCTCGTCCGCCTCGCCCCCGTGCAGACCGGGCGGCAGCGCGCGGCGCATCTGCTCCAGCTGCGCCCGGGCGGCCATCTGCTGGGCGAACAGGGCGGTCTGGATGCCGTGGAAGAGGCCCTCCAGCCAGCCCACCAGCTGGGCCTGGGCGATCCGCAGCTCGGCCTCGGTCGGGATGGTGTCGTCGGTGAACGGAAGCGAGAGCCGCTCCAGCTCGGCCACCAGCTCCGGGGCCAGCCCGAGCTCCAGCTCCTTGATCGAACTGGCGTGGATGTCCTTCAGCCGGACCCTGCTCGCCTCGTCGAGGGGCGCCGCCCGGACCTCTTCCAGCAGCTGCTTGATCATGCTGCCGATCCGCATGACCTTGGCGGGCTGCTCGACCATCTCGGTCACCGGGAGCTCGCGCGGCACGTCCGCCTCGTCGTCCCCCTCCATCGGCGCCCCGGCGAACCCCTGGCCCACGGGCAGTCCGTCCGGTCCGACGATCAGCACCTTCTGGCCGTCCTGCGACTGCCCGCCGGCGGCCCGGAAGGGCTCCTGCGACGAGCGCTCGTTCATCGGATTCGTCATGAACAACATTCTCTCTCACTGGGGTTGGTCGGGCGGAAGCCCCCGTGCGTCCCGCCGTCCTGCGCCACCCCCCGACGACCGTACGCCCCCACGGCCCGCCCGGGAATCCGTACGGCTACTCGGTTCCCGCCCGGCCGCACACAGCACCTCCCCCATCACCCCGCGAAACCCACCCCACCCAGGAGGGCCGCACTCCGCGAACCCCCACCGAATCTCCACGCCCCGGGCCCCGAAGCGCCCCGTCTCAGCCCTTGCGCAGCCGCAGGCCGATCAGCCCCAGGCCGCAGCCGATCAGCCCCAGGCCCGCGCCCAGCGGCAGCTGGAGCGTGGAGGGGTCCTGCCAGCGGGCGGGGAGGATGGCGGGGACGGCCGCAGCGGCCACGGGCTGGCCGGAGGCCGCCGTGACGGTGTCCTGGTCGGCGGCCGGAGCGGAGGCGTCCGGGGCGTCCGGGGCGTCCGGGTCCTGGGCCTGCTCGGGCGGCTGCTCGACGGCCTGGTCCGGTGCCTGGTCCGGTGCCTGGTCGGGCACCTGGCCGGGAGTCTGGTCCGGCAGCTGGCCGGGAGCCTGGTCCGGCACCTGGTCCACGGCCGTGTCCGGGTGCTCCAGCACCGCCGCGGGGTGGTGCCGGTGGGCCCGGAGTCCGGCGAGGTCCGGGCGCGACCGGTCGGGCGCCGGGTACTGCGGCGGCGCGGCCTTCGGCGACGGCCCCTCCGGCTCCGTCCAGGCCTGGTCGTCATCCGCCGCCGGGCCGGACGGGTCGTCCGGCCCGGCCTGGTCGTCGGCACCCGTCGCCGGCCCGTCCGGCTCGGCCTGGTCGTCGGCCCCGGTGGCCGAGGAGTCCGCCGGCACCGAGGCGGTCGGCGCCGGCTCGGCGGCCGCCACGGTCGCGGCGGCCAGCGGAAGGGTCAGTCCCAGCACGGCTGCCGCGAACAGCCGGCGGGCACGGCGGAGCCGGGGGTCGGTGCGGTGGTGGAGCGCGGCGGGCAGCGGCCCGAGGACGACGTACGGAGGTGCGGCCACGGTCGGAGTCCTTCCGACGGCCGACCGCGCCCGGGGCGGGGTCGGCGGTGGGACAGCTCCGGACCAGCCTCACACATTCCGACAATCGCGGCATTTCGGACGCCGGCGCACCCGCCGCGCAGCCCGTCAGGCCTTCAGCACGACCTTCCCGACCTGCTCCCCCGCCTCCAGCACCCGGTGCGCGTCCCCGGCCGAGGTCAGCGGCAGCACCCGGTCCACCACCGGCTTCACCACTCCGGACTCGACCAGCGGCCACACGTGCTCCCGCACCGCCGCCACGATCGCCGCCTTCTCCGCGAGCGGCCGCCCGCGCAGGTTGGTGGCGATCACCGCGGCGCGCTTGCGCAGCAGCGCGTTGAGGTCGAGTTCGCCCTTGGCCCCGCCCTGCAGCCCGATGATCACCAGCCGTCCGTTGACGGCCAGGGCGTCCACGTTCCGCTGCAGGTACTTGGCACCCATGATGTCCAGGATCACGTCCGCCCCGGCCCCGCCGGTGGCCTCGCGCAGCACCTCGACGAAGTCCTGCTCGCGGTAGTCGATCGTGATGTCGGCGCCCAGCTCGGCGCACCGGGCCAGCTTCTCGGCGCCGCCCGCGGTGACCGCGACCCGTGCGCCGACGGCCTTGGCCAGCTGGATCGCCATCGTCCCGATCCCGCTGGCGCCGCCGTGCAGCAGCACTGTCTCGCCGGGCCGCAGGTGGGCGGTGAGGAAGACGTTGGACCACACCGTGGAGGCCACCTCGGGCAGCGCCGCGGCCTGCTCCGGGCTCAGCCCCTCGGGCAGCGGCAGCAGCTGCCCGCTCGGCACCGCGACCTTCTGCGCGTAGCCGCCACCGGCCAGCAGCGCGCACACCCGGTCGCCGACGGCCCAGCCGGCCACACCCGGCCCGAGCGCGACGATCCGCCCGGCGCACTCCAGCCCGGGGTAGGGCGAGGCGCCGGGCGGCGGGTTGTAGAAGCCCTGCCGCTGGAGCAGGTCCGCGCGGTTGACGGCGGTGGCCGCCACCTCGACCAGGACCTCGCCCTCGCCGGGCACCGGATCGGGGACCTCGGCCCACACCAGTGCCTCGGGGCCGCCGGGTACGGGAATCGTCATCGCATGCATGCCCCGAACCTACTTCGCCGTACGGCGGTCCGGGGTTCAGGCCCCGCCCGGCCCGGCCGACTTGATGACGATCACCCGGTCGGTGAGCTGCAGGACGGCGGCCTCCGGCTCGGTGTAGTTGAGCACCCGTCGGCCCCGCACCACCGCGAGCACCAACTCCTCGCACTCGCGCGGACCGTGCCCGGCCTCGGCCCGGGTGACCGGCCGTTCGACCACGTCCAGCCCGTTCCCGTAGGTGAGCAGGTCCTCCATCACCGCTCCGGCGTGCGGGCTGAGCATCGACAGCCCGAGCAGCCGCCCGGCCGAACTGGAGCTGGTGACCACGACGTCGGCACCGCTCTGCCGCAGCAGCGGAGCGTTCTCGTCCTCCCGTACGGCGGCGACCACGGTGGCACCCTTGTTCAACTGGCGCACCGTGAGGGTGATCAGCACCGCCGTGTCGTCCCGTTCCGGGGCGACCACGATCCGGGCCGCGCCCGGTACCGCGGCCCGCACCAGGGTGTCGGTGCGGGTGGCGTCGCCGACCACCCCGACCAGGCCGTGCCGGGAGGCGTGTTCGATGACCTTGCGCTGGGGGTCGACGACGACGATCTCCTCCGCCTTCACCCCCTGCCCGAGCAGGGTGTCGACGGCGCTGCGCCCCTTCGTCCCGAAGCCGATGACGACGGTGTGCTCGCGCACGGTGGACCTCCAGCGGTTCAACCGCCATTGCAGACGGGTGCGTTCGGTGAGCACCTCCAGCGTGGTGCCGACCAGGATGATCAGGAACACCACGCGCAGCGGGGTGATCACGAAGATGTTGGTGAGCCGGGCGCCGTCGCTGTACGGGGTGATGTCGCCGTAGCCGGTGGTGGAGAGCGTCACGGTGGCGTAGTAGGCCGCGTCCAGGAAGCTGAGATCGCCGCCCGCGTTGTCGTGGTAGCCGGCCCGGTCGAGGTACACGATCACCGAGGTGGCGACCAGCACGGCGAGCGCCAGCAGCAGCCGGGAGCCGACCTGCCGCACCGCGGGCGCGGTCCGCCGGGCGGGCAGCACGATCCCGGCGTCCGCCCACGGCTCCGTGCCGGGCGCCGAGATGCGCCTCAGCCGGCTCATCCGCCCACCTCGCTCCGCCCGCTCACGGCGCCTCCACCAGTTCGACGGCCTCCCCCGCGCCGGCCCCGCCGGGCGGGACGACGGCCAGCGCCTCGGCCCGGGCGAGGCCGCGCAGCATCGCGGGCCCGTCGAAGGCGAGCGGGACGACCCCCGCGGCGGTGCGCCGCACCGGCTGGAGCCGGGTGTCCACCGGGTGTCCGGGCAGCGGCACGGCCGTCGGGGCGAGCGCGGGCGCGGTGACACCCCGCCCGCCGCGGGCGTGCAGCAGCGGCAGGGCGAGGGTGACCATGCCGGCGACGGCGGCCAGCGGATTGCCGGGCAGGCCCACCAGATGGCGCCCACCGGGGAGTTCGGCCAGCAGCATGGGGTGTCCGGGGCGGACGGCCACGCCGTCGACCAGCAGTCGGGCGCCGGCTTCGGCGAGCGCCCGGTGCAGGAAGTCGACCGGCCCGGCAGCCGTTCCGCCGGTGGTGACCACGACGTCGGCGGTGGAGTGCCGCAGGGCGTCCCGGAGCAGCCCGAAGTCGTCCCGGACGCACCGGACTTCGGCGACCTCGGCACCGGCCGCCCGCAGCCAGGGCGGCAGCAGCGGGCCCAGCGCGTCCCGGACCAGCCCCGGGCCGGGGATCCCGGTGTCGAGCAACTCGTCGCCCAGTATGAGCAGTTGGACGACCGGGCGACGGCGCACGGCGAGCCGGTCGTGGCCGCAGGCGGCGGCCAGGCCGAGCACGGCGGGCCCGACCACCGTCCCGGCGGGCAGCAACTCCTCGCCCCGGCGGCACTCCTGGCCGCGCGGGCGGACGTCCTGACCGGTGGTCAGCGGCTGCGGGCCGCGGTCACGCAGCAGCGTGCCGTCCGTCCGGCCGTGTTCACGGCGCAGTACGGCGGTCGCCCCGGGCGGCAGTTGGGCGCCGGTGGCGATCTCGACGGCGCAGCCGTCGGCCAGCGGGTCCACTTCGGTGCGGCCGGCCAGCACCTTCCCGGCGACCCGCCAGGGCCCGGGGCCGGCGACCGCCCAGCCGTCCATCGCGGAGGTGTCGAAGGCGGGCAGGTCGGTGAGCGCGCCGAGCGGTTCGGCGAGGACGTGTCCGAGCGCTTCGGCCAGCGGCCGCCCGATCACCGGCAGCGGGCGCAGCCCGGCCCGGCGCGCGGTCTCCCGGGCGCGCGGCCAACTCAGCACGCCGGGACCGGTGGCGGGGGCGGTCACGGTGGTCTGCCCGACCGCGCTCACGGCTCGCCCGGGCTGTCGTCGCCCGGGCTGGCCCCGGCCAGGGCCCACCGCTCGGCGAGCGCCGCGGTCCGCCGGGACGCCTCGGCGACGGCCTCCGCCCCGCCGCCCTGCCGGGCGGCCGCGTAGCCGACCAGGAAGGCGGTCAGCGGCGCGGCCGGCCGGGCCACCCCGTGCGCGACCACCCGGGCCGTGTCGAGCAGTCCCCGGACGTCCACGTCCAGGTCGATGCCCAGGTCGGCCTTGACCTCGGCGATCCAGTCTTCCAGCGTGCGCTCCATGCGCCCATGCTGCCTGATCGGCGGTTTCCCCGAGGTGTTCGCCCCGTGTGCGGCGCGCGTCGTTTCCCTCACGGTCCGGGGCCGGGACCGGTGAGAGCCGGTCAGGACTTCTCCCGCTCCCGGGCCTGTTCGAGGTCCTCCCAGGTGTCGCAGTCGTACGCGACGTCGTCCGTGTCGGCGACCCGCAGCCCGGCCAGTCCGCCGACGAGGCGGCGCAGCGGCTGCCCGGCCGGGTCGCCGAGGGCGGCGAGCGCGGCGCGCAGCGGGGCGGTGCGGTAGGCGGCGGCGAGCGGCTGGTCGCGGCCGCCCGCGTCGACCAGCAGGGCGGCGTCCACGGTCGGCCCGGCCCCGTCGAGGGCGTCTGCCAGCCGGTCCACCGTGCGCCGGTCCAGGAAGGGCAGGTCCGCGGCGAGCAGCAGCACGAGGTCGGCGGTGACCAGGTCGAGCCCGGCCGCGACGGCGGCGACCGGCCCGCCGCCGGGCGGCTGCTCCCTGGTCCAGTGGACGCCCGCGCGCGCGGTCGGCCGGGCGGGGCCGACCACGACGGTGGTCCGGGCACCGGTGCAGGCGGCGAGCACCCGGTCCAGCAGGGTCGTCTCCCCGACGGTGAGGCCGGGTTTGTCGGCCCCGCCCAGCCGCCGGGCCGAGCCGCCGGCCGGAACGATCACGTCGTACAGCGTCGCCATGCGGCCAGTATCCCGTCCTACTCGCTCGCCCCGTCCTCCCCGTCCTCCGCTTCCGCCTCCGCTTCCGCCTCGGCTGCCGGGGAGGCCGCCCGCGCGGTGTTGGCGGCGGCGCCCAGCTCCAGGAAGGACGGCAGGGTGAGCTCCCCGTACCGCTCGTTCATCGCCGTGACCAGCGCCTCCGGGTCGTCCGGGTGCTCGGCCAGCAGCCGGTCGAAGTCCTTGAGGTACTCCCCGGTGAAGGCGAGCACCCGGTCCGCGTCGTCGCCCTGCTCGGGGGCGCGGTGCCCGGCGATGACCCGGTCGACGCCGAGGTCGGCGATCCGGCCGAGGTTGTGGCCCCAGGTGGTGCGCTGGGCCGGGGTCGTGTCGGCGGTCCAGACGTGGGTGCCGTTGCAGGCGAAGTCCCCGGCGATCACGGTCCGGATGCTGGGCACGTGGACGACGGTGGACTCCCCGCAGTCGGCCTGGCCGAGCAGCAGCACCGGGATCACCTGGCGGTCGAGCATCAGCGGTTGCGGCAGCAGCGGGGCGGGGACCAGCGGGTGGTCCGGGATGTCGTCGCCGTAGACCGGCTTCCACTGGGCGACCTTGGCCGCGACGGTCCGCCGGATGCCCTCGACCACCGCCGGGGCGGCCAGCAGCTGGGCGTCCGGGAAGAGCCTCAGCACCTCCTCGGCCCCGAAGTAGTGGTCCGGGTGCTGGTGGGTGATCACGATGGCGAGCAGCCGACGGCCCTTGCCCGCGACCCACTCGGCCAGTTCGCGCCCGGCGCTGCGGGTGAGCTGGGCGTCGACCAGGATCGCGGTCCGCTCGCCGAGGATCAGCGTGGAGGTGGTGAAGAAGGCCGACTCGGGCCCGGTGAAGACGGCGACCTCCAGCGGAGGGGCCGGGCGCTCGGCGTCGTCGGCGACCCCGGCCGCGACGGGCTCGGTGTCGGCCCGTTCCGCGCCGGCGCTCTCCTCGGGCGGGGACGACGTCACGGGCTGCTCCCTCTGGTTCGGCGGTCGGACTCCTTGCGCCCTACAGCATGGGAGCACCGGCGGCCGATTGCGCGGAAGGCGCGCCCGGCGGGGCGCGCCTTCAGGGGCAGGTCACACCGAGGCCCGGGCGGCGAGTTCCTTGCCCCGGCGGGCGGCCTGCTCCAGCGCCTGCGCCTTGGACTCGACGGCCCGCGGGACGAACTCGGCCAGCTGCGGGACGCTCGCCGCGAGGGTGAGCTCCGGGACGATGAAGTCGACCTCCAGCCCCAGCCCGCCGCCCAGCACCTTCTCCAGGTAGGTGGTGACGAACTCGTACGGCTCGCGCGGGGCGCCCGGGCCGTACGAACCACCGCGGGAGGCGACGACGGTCACCGGGGTGCCCTTGGCGGAGGGCTGGTCGCCGGCGGTGCGGCCCATCAGGATCACGTGGTCCAGCCAGGCCTTGAGGGTCGACGGGATCGTGAAGTTGTACATCGGGGCGCCGATCAGCACCGCGTCGGCGGATTCCAGCTCGACCATCAGCTGCTCGCGGAGCGCGAAGGCGGCGGCCTGCTCGGCGGTGCGGGCCTCGGCCGGGAGGTATCCGGCGGTGATGCCGGCGGCCTCCAGGTGCGGGAGCGGGTCGGCGGCGAGGTCGTGGTGGATCACCGTGCCGCCGGGGTGCTCGGCCTGCCAGGCCTCCCGGAACGCGGCCGTGACCTCGCGGGAGACGGAGCCGTCGGTGAGCGCCGAGGAGTCGATGTGCAGCAGTGTGGGCATGGCAGAGCCTCCAGAGAATAAGTAGCTGCGGTTTCCGTCGCAGCTGCAAGTAACGTAGCAGCTTACTTTTCTATAGTCACTAGTGACGGGTCGAGTAGGCTGGAGCCATGGCCGAGCCCCAGGTAGTCCCCGACGCAGCTCCGACCGCCGTCGACGCGGGCGCCCCCGAGGGCCACGGCGGCTGCTTCAACGTCGAGCTCGCCCTCAACCGGGTGTTCACCCTGCTCGGCAAGCGCTGGACCGGTCTGCTGCTGGGCGTGCTCAACAACGGCGGCCCCGCCCACTTCTCCGAGCTGCGCCGTTCCGTTCCGGGCATCAGCGAGCGGATGCTCTCCGACCGCCTGACCGAGCTCACCGAGGCCGGACTGGTCGTCCGCGAGGTCGACCCCGGCCCCCCGCTGCGGGTGAGGTACCGGCTCACCGAGAGCGGGATCGCACTGAAGCCGGCCCTCACCGAACTGGCCGTCTGGGCCGACCGCTACCTGCCGGAGGACGCCCTCAAGGGCGGCTGCTGACCCGCCCGGCCGCACCCGGACACGCCGAAGGGCCCGCCCTGCCGACAACGGCGGACGGGCCCTTCGTGCAGCTGCTCAGCCCTGCGCGGCACCGCCGCGCAGTCGGGCCACCCGGTCGGCGACGCCCCAGGACGTCACCCGCCAGAGCGCCTCGACCACGATGCTGCGGCTCATCTTGGAGGCGCCGAGCTCACGCTCGACGAAGGTGATCGGCACCTCGGCGACCTTGAAGCCCGCCTTCACCGTGCGCCAGGCCAGGTCGACCTGGAAGCAGTACCCGGCCGAGGCCACCTCGTCCATGCCCAGGCCCAGCAGGGTCTCCTTGCGGAAGGCCCGGTAACCGCCGGTGACGTCCCGGATCGGCACGCCCAGCATCAGCCGCGAGTAGGTCGAGCCGCTGCGCGAGAGCAGCAGCCGGGACTTCGGCCAGTTGACCACCCGGCCGCCCGGCACCCAGCGCGAGCCGAGCACGAGGTCGGCGCCGCGCAGCGCGCTCAGCAGCCGGTCCAGCTCCTCGGGCTGGTGCGAGCCGTCCGCGTCCATCTCGACCAGGACGTCGTAGCCGTTGTCGATGCCCCAGCGGAAGCCCGCGAGGTAGGCGGCGCCCAGGCCCTCCTTGCCCTTGCGGTGCATGACGTGCACGTTCTGGTCCTCGGTGGCCAGCTTGTCGGCCAGCTCGCCGGTGCCGTCGGGGCTGTTGTCGTCGGCGACCAGCACATGGGCCTCGGGCACCGCGGCCCGGACCCGGCCGACGATCCGCTCGACGTTCTCCGCCTCGTTGTAGGTCGGGATGATCACCAGGACCCTGCCGAGATCAGCAAAACTCTGCTGGTTCACGGTCACGTACAAACCTCTCGGCCGATGGCGGGGAGTATCAGAACACCGTCGCCCGCACTCTGGAACGCGGCCCCGCCGACAGCCCGCCGACGGGATGACCACGGTGGAGAATGCTGCGGGGGGCGGAGACTACTGCGTCCTGGCATCCTACTACCGCGCCCGGGAACCACCGGTCGGACCACGGCACTCCCACCGGATGGCCGCCGTTTCCCCGCGGGCGACCGAGGTCAGCTAGGGTCGATGCCCTTGCCCGTGCCCGGGCCGCCCCGTCAGCGAAGGAGTAGGACCGCGCGCATGGACAGGCTCGTCAACACCGTCCGCCCGTACGCCTGGGGGTCGCTCACGGCCCTGCCCGAGCTGCTGGGGCAGGAACCGACCGGCGAACCGCAGGCCGAGCTGTGGATGGGCGCCCACCCCGGCGACCCGTCCCGCGCCGACCGCGGCGAGGGCCCGAGGCGGCTGGACGAGCTGATCGCGGCCGACCCCGAGGGCGAACTCGGCGCGGCGAGCGTGGCCCGGTTCGGCCCGAGCCTGCCGTTCCTGTTCAAGGTGCTCGCCGCGGGCATCCCGCTGTCCATCCAGGCCCACCCCACACTGGACCAGGCCCGGGCCGGCTTCGCCGCCGAGAACGCCCTCGGCATCCCGCTGGACGCCCCCGGGCGCAGCTACCGCGACGACAACCACAAGCCCGAAATGGTCTGCGCGCTGGGCGAGTTCGAGGGTCTGTGCGGCTTCCGCCGGCCCGCCGCGGCGGCCGCGCTGATGGCCGCCCTCGGGGTGCCCGGGCTGGACCCGGTGATCGCACTGCTATCGGTCGAGGCCCCCGGCGGCCCCGAGGCCGAGGCCCGGGCCCTGCGCGACGCCCTGGCCGCCCTGCTCACCATGGACGACGAGACCGCCGGGCGGACCGTCCGGGACACCGTCGCCGCGCTGGCCGGGACGGATCCGGACGGTGAGCACGCCCCGTACACCAGGATCGCCAAGGACTTCCCGGACGACCGCGGCGTGCTCGTCGGCA
Organism: Kitasatospora sp. NPDC127060; assembly: GCF_042724935.1. Lineage (NCBI taxonomy): Bacteria > Bacillati > Actinomycetota > Actinomycetes > Kitasatosporales > Streptomycetaceae > Kitasatospora > Kitasatospora sp. NPDC127060. The sequence continues at coordinate 32,947 of NZ_JBHXEG010000065.1, read as the reverse complement.
TGCTGCTCAACCACTTCCGGCTGCGGGCCGGAGAGGCGCTCTACCTGGGCGCCGGGGTGCCGCACGCCTACCTGTCCGGGGTCTGCGTGGAGCTCCAGGCCAACTCGGACAACGTGCTGCGGGCCGGCCTCACCCCCAAGCACATCGACGTGCCGGAACTGCTCAAGGTCGTGCTCTTCGAGCCCTGCGCGCCCGAGGTGGTGCACCCCGTCCCGGTCGGGACCACCCCCGGCGAGCAGCTCTACCCCGTCCCGATCGACGAGTTCCGGCTCTCCCGCTTCGAGCTGGCCGGCGTCGAGCGCGAGATCGACGGCCGCACCCCGCAGATCCTGCTCTGCACCGAGGGCGCCGTACGGCTCACCGCCGCCGACGGCACCGTGCTGGACCTCGCCCGCGGCCAGTCCGCCTTCCTCCCGGCCACCGGCACCCCGACCCGGCTCTCCGGCACGGCCGGCACGCTCTTCCGCGCCACCGTCACGGTCTGAGCCCGCCCGGAGGGGCGGGTACGGCGAAGGGCTCGCCCCCAGCGGGGGCGAGCCCTTCGTGCTGTTCGACCGGTCAGCGGCCCGGGGATCCGGCCCCGGCCGGCACCGTCTCCTCGGCCGAGGCCGAAGCAGGAGTCGAGGCCGGAGCCGCGGCGGGGACGCTCGCGGCGGCGCCGGCCGGCACCGCGAAGGCGAGCGGCGGCAGCTCGCCGCCGGGCCAGCGGCGGTCGACCCACTTGCCCACCTTGCGGCCCACCTTCTGCACCGGGAGCTCCACCAGCTTGTACATCACCCAGCTCGCGATCATGATCACGGCGAGGTACTCGACCGTCCACAGCACCTTGCCGCCGGTCGTCGGCGGCACCTTGGGCACGTCCAGCAGGTGGTGCAGGGTGTGCAGCACCGGGACGTGCAGCAGGTAGAGCGAGAAGCTGATCCCGCCGAGCCAGGTCAGCGGCTTCGGGAAGCGGCGCTTGCGCAGTGCGAAGCCGATCCCGAAGGTCAGCCAGGCGCCGAGGTAGGAGCCGACGAAGGCCCGCGGCCCGGCCGTCCAGGTGTTGTTCTCCATGCCGCTGTGGTTGTAGAAGAACGCGACGGCCACGCCCGCGGCCATCACGAAGCCGCAGCAGAGGACGGCCTGCAGGCGGTCGATCTGGCCGCGCTCGGCGCGGTAGACCGTGGTGCCGGCGAACATCGTGGCGAAGATCATCAGGGTCTCGAACATCGGGGCCCGGCTGTTGTTGTACATCAGCACGAAGGCCAGCACGCCGAGCGTGATCGCGCCGATCCGGGTCAGGTTCGCCCGGCCGCTCAGCACGCAGGCGAAGGCGAAGAGCACGATCAGCACCACGCCCCAGACCAGGTTGTGGGTCGAGGCGGCGTCGACGGTCATGGTGTGGGACGCGATGGAGGTCCCGAAGATCACCGCCACGGCGGCGAAGGCCACCGCGATCGGGGCGCTGCGACGGTGCTGGCCGACCGCGAAGAGCGCGGTGACCATGTAGTAGAAGGCCATCTCGTAGCTCAGCGTCCACATGACGCCCAGGCCGTTCCAGACGCCCATGAAGTCCTGCAGCATGGTCGTGTTGGCGGCCACGGCCACGAAGTTGTGACCGGTGGCGAAGAGCGCGACCGAGCCGTCACCCTTGGGGATGATGGCCAGCGCCACCGCGATGCCGATGATCACCGGCGGCCAGAGCCGGAAGAACCGGCCGATCCAGAACGCCCGGACGTTCCCCCGGCGTTCCAGCGAGGCGGGGATGATGTAGCCGCTGACCAGGAAGAACAGCATCACGCCGTACAGGCCGAGATCCCCGTGCCACCAGATGAAGGCGGCCAGCCGGTCCGGCAGCAGCTTCAGGACGTCGAAGTGGTGCAGGGCGACCACGAGGGCGGCCACACCGCGCAGCGCGTCGAGCCAGCCGAGCCGGGCGGCCGCACCGCCCGCCCGGGCCTGCGTGCTTCCCCCGGACTTACGGGCGACCGGCAGTCGTATCGTCTTCACCGCAGGGACAGTAGTCCATCTGCGTCACGTCCCCGCCTCCGGCGCCGTCGCCTACCTCGGCGGCACCGCCCCGAGCACGCTCGTCCGGGCCGGGCACGTCCGGGCCCACCGCCCGGAGGCGGCCGCCCTCGCCGACGCCCTGTTCCGCGCCGAGCGCCCGCCGCACTGCCTGAGCCGGTTCCGAGCGCCGACCGGCCGCCCCGCCCGGGAGCGGCCCCCGGGACCGTCAGTCCCGGGTCATGTCGACGAAGCGCGAGTAGTGGCCCTGGAAGGCCACCGTGATGGTGGCGGTCGGGCCGTTACGGTGCTTGGCGACGATCAGGTCGGCCTCGCCCGCGCGCGGGGACTCCTTCTCGTACGCGTCCTCGCGGTGCAGCAGGATGACCATGTCGGCGTCCTGCTCGATCGAGCCGGACTCGCGCAGGTCGGAGACCATCGGCCGCTTGTCGGTGCGCTGTTCGGGACCACGGTTCAGCTGGGACAGCGCGATGACCGGGACTTCCAGCTCCTTGGCCAGCAGCTTGAGGTTCCGGGACATGTCCGAGACCTCCTGCTGGCGGTTCTCGGCCCGGCGGGAGCCGCCGGACTGCATCAGCTGGAGGTAGTCGATCACGATCAGCTTGATGTCGTTGCGCTGCTTGAGCCGGCGGCACTTGGCCCGGATCTCCATCATCGACAGGTTCGGCGAGTCGTCGATGAACAGCGGCGCCTCGCTGACGTCGGGCATCCGGCGGGCGACCCTGGTCCAGTCGTCGTCCGTCATGTTCCCGGAGCGCATGTGGTGCAGCGCGACCCGGGCCTCGGCGGAGAGCAGGCGCATGGCGATCTCGTTGCGACCCATTTCGAGCGAGAAGATCACGCTCGGCAGCTTGTGGTGGATCGAGCAGGCACGGGCGAAGTCCAGCGCGAGGGTGGACTTACCCATGGCGGGGCGGGCCGCGATGACGATCATCTGACCGGGGTGCAGCCCGTTGGTGAGCTGGTCGAAGTCGGCGAAGCCGGTCGGCACGCCGGACATCTGGCCGTTGCGGGAGCCGATCGCCTCGATCTCGTCGAGGGCGCCCTCCATGATGTCGGCGAGCGGCGCGTAGTCCTCGTTGGTCCGCTGCTCGGTGACGGCGTAGATCTCCGCCTGGGCGGCGTTGACGATCTCGTCCACGTCGCCCTCGGCCGCGTAGCCCATGCCGGCGATCCGGGTGCCGGCCTCGACCAGGCGACGCAGCACCCCGCGCTCGGCGACGATCTGCGCGTAGTACTCGGCGTTGGCCGCGGTCGGGACGGAGTTGACCAGGGTGTGCAGGTAGGAGGCGCCGCCGACGCGCTGCAGCTCGCCGCGCTTGGTGAGCTCGCCGGCCACGGTGATCGGGTCGGCCGGCTCGCCGCGGGCGTAGAGGTCGAGGATCGCGCCGTGGATCATCTCGTGCGCGGGCCGGTAGTAGTCGGCCGGCTTGAGCACCTCGACCACGTCGGCGATGGCGTCCTTGGACAGCAGCATGCCGCCCAGCACCGACTGCTCGGCGGCGAGGTCCTGCGGGGGGACGCGCTCGAAGCCGTCGACACCGCCCTGGCCGTCGTCGTCCCGGCGGTCCCGGTCCTTGCCGTTCTTCCCGAAGCCGCCCTTGCGGAAGCCCTCGCCGCGGCCGCCACCCTGACCGCCACCCTGGCCGCCGCCCTGGCCGCCGCGGTTGCGGGAGACCGGCAGCCGGTCGCCGGGGCCGTCCGGGAAGGGGGCGTCGTCGAAGGCGCCGGCCGGGAAGGGATCCTCGGCGTTCTGCCAGTCCTCCTCCGGCGGCGGCGGGGCGTCGTGGTCGTCGTACTGGGGGCCGGTCACGCGTGTTCCCCGATCAGCGAGTGGTGCGAAGTTGGAGCGGGCCTTGCCGGTGGCTGGGTGGAGCGGAGCCGCTCCTTTTGTACGCCACGGCACCGACAAATCGGACGCCGGGGTGGGTGAGAGTGTCGGGCGGAGGGCCCACGCTAAGGCGCCGGACGCCCTCGCGCCAAGGCGGTTATCCACAGGGGGTGTGGACGAGTGGCCCTCGGCTGTGGAGAACTGCCGCAAAGCTGTGGACACCCCTGTGGAAGCTCCTGTGGATAACCGGACAATCGATCCACCGTCAACCTGCTGACCTGCGTTTACCTCTTCCGGGGCCTGTGCATGAGAAATTCTTCACACACCGCCGAACGGCCGTGGACACGGACCGGACGGAGCTCGCCGCTCACAGTTTCAAGTAATGACTGAAAAGGCCATTGGCCTATTACCTGTGGATGAGTACCCTGGAGCGCATGAGCACCGCCCCCACCGATACCTCCGGACGCAGCCGCGACCGCCGCAGCCACGACCGCGAGATCCTCGCCCTGGCGGTGCCCGCCTTCGGCGCCCTGGTCGCCGAGCCGCTGTTCCTGCTGGCCGACTCCGCGATCGTCGGCCACCTCGGCACCCCCCAGCTCGCCGGGGTCGGCGTCGCCTCCGCCGCCCTCACCACGGCCACCGGGGTGTTCGTCTTCCTCGCCTACGCCACCACCGCCGCGGTGGCCCGCCGTATAGGCGCCGGGGACCGCCGGGGCGCCGTCCAGCAGGGCGTCGACGGCCTCTGGCTGGCGCTCGGCCTGGCCGTCCCGGTGGTGCTGCTCACCCTGCTGCTGGCCCCCTGGGCGGCCGAGCTGCTGGGCGCCTCGCCGACCGCGGCGCCGTACGCCGTGACGTACCTGCGGATCAGCTCGCTGGGCATCCCGGCGATGCTCCTGGTACTGGCCGCCACCGGCGTGCTGCGCGGCCTCCAGGACACCCGCACGCCGCTGGTGGTGGCCGTGGCGGGCTTCACCGCCAACATCGGCCTGAACGCCGGCCTGGTGTACGGCGCCGGCCTGGGGGTGGCCGGCTCCGCCTGGGGCACCGTGCTGACCCAGACCGGGATGGCCGCCGTCTACCTGGTCGTGGTGGTCCGCGGCGCCCGCCGGGAGCGGGCCTCGCTGCGGCCGGACGCAGCCGGCATCCGGGCCGGGGCCAGGGCGGGCGGTCCGCTGCTGGTGCGCACGGTCAGCCTGCGCGCGGTGCTGATGATCGCCACCGCGGTGGCCGCCCGGCTCGGCGACGACCAGGTGGCCGCGCACCAGATCGCCATGACGCTGTTCAGCTTCCTGGCCTTCGCGCTGGACGCCATCGCGATCGCCGGGCAGGCCATCATCGGCCGCTACCTGGGCGCCTCGGACGTCCCGGGCGCCCGGGCGGCCACCCGGCGGATGGTCGAGTGGGGGCTGGGCTCCGGGGTGGTGCTGGGCCTGCTGGTGGTGCTCGCCCGCCCGCTGTACGTCCCGCTGTTCACGCCCGACCCGGTGGTCCAGGGGCAGCTGCACACGGCGCTGCTGCTGCTCGCGCTCAGCCAGCCGGTGGCCGGCCTGGTCTTCGTGCTGGACGGCGTGCTGATGGGCGCCGGGGACGGCCCGTACCTGGCCCGGGCGGCGCTGGCCACCCTGGCGGTGTTCACCCCGGCGGCCCTCGCGGTGCCCGCCACCGGCACCGGGCTGGCCGGGCTGTGGTGGGCGATGAACCTGTTCATGCTGGTCCGCGCGGTCTTCCTGGTCGCCCGCGCCCGCGGCGGCCGCTGGCTGGTCACCGGGGCCGTCCGGAGCTGACCGGAACGACCGAGGGCCGGACTCCCCGAGCGGGGAGTCCGGCCCTCAGGCCACTGCTACGGAACTCAGGCAGCCACGACGGCGACGTCGAGGTTGGCCACGACGTCCGAGTGCAGCTTGACCGAGACCTTGTGGGTGCCCACGGTCTTGATCGGCGAGCCGATCGCGACGGCGCGCTTGTCCACAGCCGGGCCGCCGGCGGCCTTGATGGCCTCGACGACGTCGGCCTGGGTCACCGAGCCGAACAGACGGCCGGCCTCGCCCGAGCGAACGGCCAGCTTGACCTGGACGCCCTCGAGCTTGCCCTTGACGTCGTTGGCGGCGTCGAGGGTCTGGATCGCGTGGATCTTGCGGGCGCGACGGATCGCGTCGACGTCCTTCTGGCCACCCTTGGTCCAGCGGATGGCGAAGCCACGCGGGACCAGGAAGTTGCGGGCGTAGCCGTCCTTGACCTCGACGACCTCGCCGGCGGAGCCGAGACCCGGGACCTCGTGCGTGAGGATGATCTTCATTACTCGGTCACCCTCTCTTAGCGCGCGGTGCTGGTGTAGGGCAGCAGCGCCATCTCACGGCTGTTCTTCACGGCCGTGGCGACGTCACGCTGGTGCTGGGTGCAGTTGCCGGTGACCCGGCGGGCACGGATCTTTCCGCGGTCGGAGATGTACTTCCGCAGCAGGTTCGTGTCCTTGTAGTCAACGTAGTTGACCTTGTCCTTGCAGAAGACGCAAACCTTCTTCTTCGGCTTGCGAGCAGGCGGCTTCGCCATGGTGTGCTCCATTTGGGGTTCACGGCCCGGCCGGCGTCCGGGGACGCCTGCGGCCGGGCCGCACGAAATCTGTCAGCTCTTTAGAACGGGGGCTCTTCCGAGAAGCCGCCACCGGACGGGGCGCCGCCCCAGCCGCCGCCGCCCTGGTTTCCACCGGACGGAGCGCTGGACGCCCACGGGTCGTCGGAGGGGCCGGACTGGCCGCCGCCGGAGTTTCCACCCCAGCTGCCGCCGCCCTGCTGGCCGCCACCGTTGCCGCCGCCCCAACCGCCCTGGCCGCCGCCGCCCTGCTGGCCGCCGAAGCCGCCACCGGGGCCGCCGGGGCCACCGGACCGGTTGGCCCGGGTGACCTTCGCGGTCGCCGAGCGCAGGCTCGGGCCGACCTCGTCGACCTCGACCTCGAAGACCGTCCGCTTCTCGCCTTCCTTGGTCTCGTAAGACCGCTGGCGCAGTCGGCCCTGCACGATGACGCGCATGCCGCGCTGCAGCGACTCGGCCACGTTCTCCGCCGGCTGACGCCAGACGTTGCACGTGAGGAAGAGGCTCTCGCCGTCCTTCCACTCGTTCGTCTGACGGTCGAAGGTGCGGGGGGTGGACGCGATGCGGAACTTCGCGACCGCCGCACCCGACGGGGTGAAGCGCAGCTCGGGGTCGTCGACGAGATTGCCGACGAGGGTGATGACGGTCTCGCCTGCCATGGTGGTGATGACCTCTCGGGAAGATGTCCGTTCACCGCTGTTTCACGTGAAACAGCGGACGCGAGCTACCCGAGACCCGAAGGCCTCAGAGGTGGCTCAGTGGGTGTCCGGGCGCAGGACCTTGGTCCGGAGGACCGACTCGCTCAGGCCAAGCTGGCGGTCGAGCTCCTTGACGACCTCAGGCGTGGCCTTGAGGTCGATGACCGAGTAGATGCCCTCGGACTGCTTGTTGATCTCGTAAGCCAGACGGCGGCGACCCCAGGTGTCGACCTTCTCGACCTTGCCGCCGGCGTTGCGGACGACGGCCAGGAAGGACTCGATCAGGGGGGAGACAGCGCGCTCCTCGACCGACGGGTCGAGGATGACCATCAGCTCGTAGTGACGCATGAGTAACCCACCTCCTTTGGACTCAGCGGCCACGGTCTCTCCGTGGCAGGAGGGTTGTGCGTAGCGTCGGCACCGGTGCGGTGACGACTCCGGCCCACCGTAGCGGCCGGGTCCGACAATCGGGCCCCGCCCACCCGGAAGAGGGTGTCACCCGTAAGAGGGCGCAAGGGGGCACAACTACACCAGTGCAGACGGCACAGCCTACCTGCACCCGGACGGCCGAACAAAACGCATAGGGGTTGTGAGACGGACCCAACCGCCGCAATCTGGACGGAACGGGATTCCTGCCCGTTCGTCTCCACGCCAGGAGGTGGGACTCATGGCCCAGTCCGTCCACCGCATGCCCGCCCTCACGCTGAACACCGACGGCCACCCGCACCCCCGCGAGAACACCCTGGTGGCCCTGACGGCCGTGCTGGGCGTGATCGCCTTCACCACCTCGTTCTTCCACAACCTGCACCTGCTGACCTCGTGGACCGGCCTGGCCGGGATCGTCACGGGCCTGTGGGGCATGTTCGTCTCGGTCACCACCGCCGAACGCTTCGTCCTGATGATCACGCTCGGCGCCTCCGCGATCGGCTTCTACCTCGGCATCGCCCGGGGCGGCCTCTGGGGCTGAGCACCCGGCCCCAGGAACCCCCGGCGCCCCCGTCGCGTATCTGGAAGGGACAGGTACCCGACGGGGGCGCCGTCGTGCCCGCACCGGCGGGCGCCGGGGCCCCGGACGATAAGGTCAGCCCGAGAACCTGGGGCCCACCGCAGCCCGACCGACGAGGAGCACCGAGCAATGAGCCTGCGCCTGAGGACGATCACCCGCGAGGAGCACCTCGCCTTCATCAGGAGCCGCGCCTCGGCCAGCCACATGCAGGTGCCGTCCTGGGGCGATGTGAAGGCCGAGTGGCGTTCGGAGTCGATCGGCTGGTTCGACGACGCCGACCAGCTCGTCGGTGCCGGTCTGGTGCTGTACCGCCAGCTGCCGAAGGTCAAGCGCTACCTGGCCTACCTGCCCGAGGGCCCGGTGATCGACTGGTTCGACCGGGACCTGGACCGTTGGCTCTCCCCGATGCTGGCGCACCTGAAGTCGCAGGGCGCCTTCTCGGTGAAGATGGGCCCGCCGATCGTCATCCGCCGCTGGAACGCCCCCACCATCAAGGAGGCCATCGCCGGCAAGCAGGCCAAGCGCCTGCGCGACATCGAGGCCGACTGGTACGAGGCGCGCGCCTTCGAGGTCGCGGACCGGCTGCGCAAGGCCGGCTGGCTGCAGGGCGAGGACGGCGGCGCCGGCTTCGGCGACGTCCAGCCGCGCTACGTCTTCCAGGTGCCGCTGGCCAACCGCTCGCTGGACGACATCCACAAGAACTTCAACCAGCTCTGGCGCCGCAACATCAAGAAGGCCGAGAAGAGCGGCGTCGAGGTGTACCAGGGCGGCTACGACGAGCTGCCGATCTTCCACCAGCTCTACCTGGTCACCGCCGAGCGCGACAAGTTCACCCCGCGCCCGCTGTCCTACTTCCAGCGGATGTGGCAGGCCCTCACCGCCGAGGACCAGAACCGGATGCGGCTCTACATCGCCTACCACGAGGGCGAGCCGCTGGCCGCGACCACGATGCTGGTGGTCGGCGAGCACGTCTGGTACTCCTACGGCGCCTCGGCCAACCACAAGCGCGAGGTCAAGCCCTCGAACGCGATCCAGTGGCGGATGATGCGCGACGCCTACGCCCTCGGCGGCGGCGTGTACGACCTGCGCGGCATCAGCGACACCCTGGACGAGAACGACCACCTGTTCGGCCTGATCCAGTTCAAGGTCGGCACCGGCGGCCAGGCGGCCGAGTACCTCGGCGAGTGGGACTTCCCGCTGAACAAGCTCCTGCACAAGGCCCTCGACCTCTACATGTCCCGCCGCTGAGGAGGCTGCCCCGATGACGCTGTCGCTCTACCTCGACACCGAACGCTGGCGCACCCACCAGCGCTCCGTCCTGGCCGAGTTCCCCGGCCTGGTGCCCGTCGCCAAGGGGAACGGCTACGGCCTGGGCAACCACCGGCTGGCCGAGGAGGCGACCCTGCTCGGCACCGGGGTGCTGGCCGTCGGCACCGCGTACGAGGCGGCCGACGTCGCCGAGTGGTACGGCGGCGAGCTGCTGGTGCTCACCCCCTACCGGGTCGGCGAGGAGGTGCTCCCGCTGCCGCACGCCCGGGTGATCCGGACGGTCGCCCGCGTTGACGCGCTGCGCTCGCTGCACGGCGCCCGGGTGGTGCTGGAGTGCATGACCACCATGCGCCGGCACGGCGTGAGCGCGGCCGACCTGCGCACCGTCGCCGCCGAGCTGGACGGCGTGTCCTTCGAGGGCCTCGCCCTGCACCTGCCGATGGACCGGCCGGACGGCTCCAGCCCGGTCGAGGAGGTCATGTACTGGGTGGACACCGCGAAGGCGGCCGGCATCCCGGTGCACACCGTCTTCGTCAGCCACCTGGGCGCGGCCGGCATGGACCAGCTGGCCCAGCGCTACCCGGACACCGTCTTCCGGGCCCGGATCGGCACCCGGCTCTGGCTGGGCGACCACGGCGCGCTGGAGGTCCGGGCCACGGTGCTGGACGTCACCCCGGTGAAGAAGGGCGAACGCTACGGCTACCGCCAGCACCCGGCGCCCGCCGACGGCCACATCCTGGTGGCGGCCGGCGGCACCGCGCACGGCATCGGCCTGGAGGCCCCCAAGTACGTGGCCAGCATGGGCGCGCGCGCCAAGGGCATCGCCCGGGCCGGCCTGGCGACCGTCAACAAGACCAAGTCGCCGTTCCACTGGGCGGGCAAGCAGCTCTGGTTCGCCGAGCCGCCGCACATGCAGGTCTCGCTGCTGTTCCTGGACGGGGAGACCGCGCCCCCCGCGATCGGCGAGGAGCTGGGCCTCCAGGTCCGGCACACCACCACCCACTTCGACCGCGTGGTGGACCGCTGAGCCTCACGGCTGCTTCTCGGCCGGCTCCGTCGCCGGTGGCTCCTCCAGCCACTGGTCGAAGGCGCCGGCCGGCGCGTATCCGGCGTAGCTCTCCTCCTCGTGCAGCCGCCGGGCGGCGCCCAGGGTGACCACGTCCGGGGCGTGGTCGAGCACCCCGCCGGAGGGGTCGTCGGTGCCGTCCCAGCGGACCGGGTCGCGCTCCGGGTTGAGTGCGTCCCGGACCACCAGCGCGACCAGGTAGAGCGTGCCGAGCAGGTGCAGCACGATCGCGAAGTGGTACCAGGGCTCGCCGATCCCGTGCTGCTTGGGCCCGGTGACGAAGCCCAGGTGGGACCAGATGCCCAGGGTGTAGAGCACCTCGCAGGCCTGCCAGATCAGCAGGTCCCGCCAGCGCGGCCGGGCCAGCGCCGCGAGCGGCAGCAGCCAGAGCGCGTACTGCGGCGAGTACACCTTGTTGACCAGCACGAACAGTGCGACCACCAGGAAGGCCAGCTGCGCGAACCGCGGCCGGCGGGGCGCCGAGAGGCCGAGCCACGCTATGGCCGCACAGCCCAGCACCATCAGCACCGCGATGTAGAGGTCGAGGTCGGCCAGCCCCACCCCGCGGTTCTGCATCAGGATCAGCCAGAACGAGCCGTAGTCCTCGCCGCGGTGCTTGCTGAAGACGTAGAAGGTCGACCAGCCCTGCCAGTTGGCCAGCATGATCGGCAGGTTGACCAGCAGCCAGGAGCCGACCGCGCCGCCGAGCATCACCCGGAACTCGCGCCACTTCCCGGCCCGCCAGCAGAGCACCAGCAGCGGGCCGATCAGCAGCAGCGGGTAGAGCTTGGCCGCGGTGGCCAGGCCGATGAAGACGCCCGCCCAGCCCGGTCGGGAGCCGGCCCACCAGGCCATCGCCACGGCGGCCAGGGCGACCGCGAGGAGGTCCCAGTTGACCGTGCCGTTGAGCAGCAGGACCGGCGAGAGCGCGAACAGCATCGCGTCCCAGGGGCGCCGGCGATGGGTGCGCGAGAGCGCGACCACGGCGACCACGGCGCAGGCCATCAGCAGTCCGGCGTTGATCGCCCAGAACCACTGCTCCTGGGCTTGCTCGGTGCCGCCGCCGGGCGTCAGCCAGGCCGCGACCTGCATGAACAGACCGGTCAGCACCGGGTACTCGAGGTACTGGAGGTCCCCCGTGGTGCCCGGGATCCGGTCCACGTACGGGTGCAGCCCGGCCGCGAAGCCGCGGCCGGAGAACAGGTGCGGGATGTCGCTGTAGCAGGCGTGGATGTACTGCGGCGAGCCCGGCTGGAACCAGGCCTGGTCGTAGCAGGGCAGGTTGTGCACCATGCCGAGCGCCGAGACCACGATCACCGCCAGCGCCAGGACGCGCACCGGGATCCACCAGGAGACGCCGAGCAGCGCCCGGCGCCCGGGCGGGCCGCCGATCACCTCGCTGCCGGCCGCCGCCACCCGGTCCTCGTCGGCCGGGACGACCACCGTGTCGACCGGGGGCACGGCCGTGGCGACGGCTGCCGGGAGGGGCCCTGCGGCGCCGTCGGGCCCGTACCGGCCGACGGCTTCGTCACGATCGCTCGACGTCATGCCGGACATCCTGCCGCACCCGCCGCACCGGGACGAGGAGGACCCCGCGGTGGTCCGGCGGTACGGGTGGGGCGCGCGCGGCGAATCGTGACGAAAACGGCGGTGGCGGCCCTCCGAGGAGGACCGCCACCGCCGTTCCGGTCGTCTCGCTGCTACCCGGCCGCTCCGGCGCCCGGAGTGGCGCCGGTGCTGGTCGGGGTCGGCTTGCCACCGCCACCACCGTTGCCACCGCTGCCACCGGGCGGTGGCGTCGACGGGCAGAAGATGAGGGTGCAGCTGGTGTCCGTCGGCTTCGGCTTGTGGGTGGGGCTCGCCGGCGGGGTCGTCTGGCAGTCCACGCCCGGCACGCAGCCCCCGCCCGGGGCGGGCTGGGTGGGCTGCTGGGTCGGCTGCTGGACCGGCGCCTGGGTCTGCGCCGGGGGCGACGGGGCCTCGGTCGCGGTCTGGGTGGGCGTCGCGGTGGCCGTGGACGGCGCACCGGAGGAGTCCACCTCGGTGCCGACCGGCTGCGGGGTCGGGAAGTCCATCTTCTTCTCGTTGGCCAGGGCGGCCTTCATGTAGCGGGTGAAGATGTCGGTGGGGATGTCACCACCGTGGATGGACTCCTTGCCGCCGGTGCCGTTGAGGGACTCCCGGTCGTGCTTGCTCGGGTCCTCGCGCCACATCGCGACGCTGGTGACCAGCTGCGGGGTGTAGCCGACCCACCAGGCCGACTTGTTCTGGTCGGTGGTACCGGTCTTGCCGGCCACCGGGCGGCCCAGGCTGTTGGTCTTCGTACCGGTACCGTTCTTGGCCACGTTCACCAGCACGTCGGTGACGTTGTCGGCGACGGCCGGCTCCAGCGCCACCTTGACGTCCTTCTTGCCGAAGCCCGGGCGCTCCTTGCCGTCGACCTCGACCTTGGTGACCGAGTAGGGCTCGGCCTCCTTGCCGCTGGCGGCCAGGGTGCCGTAGCCGGTGGCCATCCGGATCGGGCTGATGGTGGAGGTGCCGAGCGGGAAGGTCGCGGTCTTCGGGTCGGCCAGGCTGTCCCGCTTGATGCCCATCTGCACGGCCATGTCGGCCACGGCCGGACCGCCGACGTCCTGGTTGAGCTGGACGAAGGGCACGTTGTACGACCACTGCATGGCCTGCCGCAGCGAGACGTAGCCGCGCTTGCCGGAGTCCTCGTTCTTCTGCCGGTAGGGCTTGCCGTCGTCGCCGATCACCAGCGAGCCGTCCGGCTTGCGGATCTCGGACATGTCGTCGGCGAGGTAGCGGCTGTCGGCGTTGATCCGCTTCGGCTTGCCGTCGCTGTCCTTCGCGGTCTGCACGCCCACCTGCATCGCGGTGGCGAGCACGAAGGGCTTGAAGGTCGAGCCGACCTGGACACCGGTGGCGTTGGCGTTGTTGTCGAAGTGGTTGTTCTCCACGCCGTCGCCACCGTAGATCGCCACCATCGCACCGTCACCGGGGCGGATGCTGGCGGCGCCGAACTGGACGAAGGTGTCGTTGTTGGGGCGCTTCTGCGGGTCGAGGTTCTCGCCCTTGACGTCGTCGACGGCCTTCTTCAGGGCGTCGACCTTGTCCTTCTCGAAGGTGGTGTAGATCTTCAGACCACCCTTGTCGATCATCTGCTGGGTGACCGACTTGTCGGTGGTCATCACGTACTGGTTGGCGGTGTCGACCAGGTAGCTGATCTCACCGTTCATGTTGGAGCTGGGCTTCAGCGGGATCGGCTCGGGGAAGGTGGTGCACTTCGCCCGCTCCTCCGCAGTGGCGTTGTGGGTGGTCACCATCCGGTCCAGGATCCACTTCCACCGCTCCACGGCGCGGTCGTGGTTGGCCGGCTTGGAGGGGTCGTAGTAGTTCGCACCCTTCAGCAGGCCGGCCAGCATGGCGCTCTGGCAGAGGTTCAGGTCCTTGGCGTTGACCCCGTAGTAGGCCTGGGCGGCGGCCTGGGCCCCGTTGGCGTTGCGGCCGAACCAGCTGGTGTTGAGGTAGCCCTTGAGGATGTCGTTCTTCTCCATCTGCTGGTTGATCTTCAGCGTGATGAAGAATTCCTTCAGCTTGCGGCTGAGGGTCTGCTCCTGGCTCAGGTAGGCGTTCTTCACGTACTGCTGGGTGATCGTCGAGGCGCCCTGGGTCTCACCGCCCTTCGCCATGTTGTAGACGGCGCGCAGCATGCCCTTGGGGTCGATGCCGCTGTCGGTGCGGAAGGTCTCGTTCTCGGCCGAGATGACGGCGTTCTGCAGGGTCGGGTTGATGTCGTTGAGCTCGACGATCTGCCGGTTGGTCTCGCCCTTGCGGGTCATCTCCGAACCGTCGGCCCAGTAGTAGATGGTGTTCTGGTCCTTCACCAGGTCCTTGAGCTGCGGGACGGTGGTGGTCTGGTACAGGTAGAACACGCCCGCCACGCCGGCGGCGAAGAACAGCAGGAAGACGCTCAGCACCTGCTTCCAGGACGGCAGCCAGCGCCGGACGCCGGTCTTGCCCCAGCGCGGGTAGTCGATGAAGCGCTTCTTGCCCGGGTCGGCGGCAGCCGCGGCGGAAGCGCCGGCGGCGCCGCGTCGGCCGCCACCGCCCTTGCCCTTCTTCTGGGCGGCCTTGCGCATCTCGGCGCGGGTCATCCGGGGCTGCTGGGCGGTCTCCCGGACGCCGGGCGGGCGTCGGCGGCCGATGCCGTCCGAGGCCAACTCGTCGGGCCCGGGACCACCCCGACGGCCTCCGCCTCCCGGGGGCTGCTGCCCGTCACCGCCCGGGTCGGGCGTCCTTCGCCGTCGCTCGCTCATGTTTCCAGCCACTCCTCGCCAGGCCTGATCGGCCTGAAGGCAGGGTTCCTGTCCGATGCTCGGACCGCCCTAACCCCGGAGGTTGGTCCTCGTGCACACGCGACAGCGTACGCAGCAGGGAATCCGAACTAATCGGGCATCAGTCGCCAATAACCGCAAAACGGCGTCAGATCATTACACGCCCGTTGCCAACCCCACCCGCGCGTCGGCTTGTGATCACATTCACGCGTGCCCCCCTTGCCCCTTCCGGGGGTCGGGTTTACTGTTCTCGATATATCGAGCCGATACATCGAAGCGGTATACCCGCCGATGCAGCGGCCGCAGCGAAGGTCGAGAGAAAGGAGGACGACGGCAGTGGGCAGACGCTCAGGAGTGCTGGAGTTCGCCGTTCTCGGCCTGCTCCATGACGCCCCGATGCACGGCTACGAGCTGCGGAAGCGGCTCAACATCCTGCTCGGAGCACTGCGGGCACTCTCCTACGGAACGCTCTACCCGTGCCTGAAGAGCCTGGTCGCCCAGGGTTTCCTGGTCGAGGACAACCCGGACGTCGAGTACGTCCCGGCCACCGCGCTCAACGGCAAGCGGTCGAAGATCGTCTACCGGCTCTCCCCCGAGGGGAAGCAGCGCTTCGAGGAGCTGCTCGCCGACTCCGGTCCGGACGCCTGGGAGGACGAGCGCTTCGGCGTTCACTTCGCCTTCTTCGGGCAGACCGACCGGGCGGTCCGGATGCGCGTCCTGGAGGGTCGCCGCAGCCGGCTGGAGGAACGCCTGGAGCGGATGCGCAGCTCGCTGGCCCGCGCCCGCGAACGGTTCGACGACTACACCGTCGAACTCCAGCGGCACGGCCTGGAGTCGGTGGAACGCGAGGTCCGGTGGCTCAACGAGCTGATCGAGACCGAGCGGGCCAACCGCACCGGCCGGCCCGGGCCCGCCACCGGAACCCCCGGAACCACCGCCGTACCCCACACGACTTCGGACGGCCGTGGCCAGGAGACCGGGTCCCCCGACCCGTCCGGGCCACCGTACGACCGCCCGGGGCGCTCCGCCCAGGAGCGCTGACGCCGCGTCAGCCCGGTTCCACGCGGCAGGAGTGGGCGCCTCGCGCCCGTACAAGCAGTCATTCGAAGAAGCAGGACGAGTGCCGTCGACTCTGACGGCCCTCATGAGATCACAGGGAGCAACCGGAATGGGTTCGGTTCGCGTAGCCATCGTGGGCGTGGGCAACTGCGCCGCGTCGCTGGTGCAGGGTGTCGAGTACTACAAGGACGCCGACCCGGCCGGCAGGGTCCCCGGGCTGATGCACGTCCAGTTCGGTGACTACCACGTCCGCGACGTGGAGTTCGTCGCCGCCTTCGACGTCGACGCCAAGAAGGTCGGCTTCGACCTGGCCGACGCCATCGGCAGCAGCGAGAACAACACCATCAAGATCTGCGACGTCCCGCCGACCGGCGTGACCGTCCAGCGCGGCCACACCCTCGACGGCCTGGGCAAGTACTACCGGGAGACCATCGAGGAGTCGGACGAGACCCCGGTCGACGTCGTCCAGGTCCTCAAGGACCAGCAGGTCGACGTCCTGGTCTGCTACCTGCCCGTCGGCTCCGAGGCCGCGGCCAAGTTCTACGCCCAGTGCGCCATCGACGCCAAGGTCGCCTTCGTGAACGCCCTGCCGGTGTTCATCGCGGGCACCAAGGAGTGGGCGGACAAGTTCACCGAGGCCGGCGTGCCGATCGTCGGTGACGACATCAAGTCCCAGGTCGGCGCCACCATCACGCACCGCGTGATGGCCAAGCTGTTCGAGGACCGCGGTGTCATCCTCGAGCGCACCATGCAGCTGAACGTCGGCGGCAACATGGACTTCAAGAACATGCTCGAGCGCGAGCGCCTGGAGTCCAAGAAGATCTCCAAGACCCAGGCCGTCACCTCGCAGATCCGCGACCGCGAGCTGGGCGCCAAGAACGTCCACATCGGTCCCTCGGACTACGTGGCCTGGCTGGACGACCGCAAGTGGGCGTACGTCCGCCTGGAGGGTCGCGCGTTCGGCGACGTCCCGCTGAACCTGGAGTACAAGCTCGAGGTCTGGGACTCCCCGAACTCCGCCGGTGTCATCATCGACGCCGTCCGCGCCGCGAAGATCGCCAAGGACCGCGGCATCGGCGGCCCGATCCTGTCGGCCTCCTCGTACTTCATGAAGTCGCCGCCGGTCCAGTACTTCGACGACGAGGCCAAGGAGAACGTCGAGAAGTTCATCCGCGGCGAGGTCGAGCGCTGAGCGCAGTGCTGACTGCCGGTAGGGGCTCCTAGCTCCTCCGAAGGGCTCACGATCATCCGATCGTGAGCCCTTCACGGTTCCGCGGCGAATGTTTCACGTGAAACAGCGACCGGTTCCATGGCACCCTGAGCGGGTGGCGATCACCGAGAACGGCAGCACCCACCAGTCCGCGCGCAGCGCCACGCTCCTCGGTCTGCTCCGCGGCCGGGACTTCCGTCGGCTGCTGACCGCCCGGGTACTCTCCCAGCTCTCCGACGGCGTCTTCCAGGTCTCGCTCGCCGCCTACGTGGTCTTCTCCCCCGAGAAGCAGTCCTCCCCCGCCGACATCGCCTCGGTGCTGGCCGTGATGCTGCTGCCGTTCTCGGTGATCGGCCCGTTCGCCGGAGTGCTGCTGGACCGCTGGCGCCGCCGCCAGGTGCTCTACTTCGGCAACCTGGCCCGCTTCGGCCTGGGCCTGGGCACCGGCGCGCTGCTCCTGCTCAAGGCGCCGACCTGGCTGTTCTTCGCCTCGGCGCTGCTGGTCACCGCGCTCAACCGGTTCATCCTGGCCGGGCTCTCGGCCGCACTGCCCCGGGTGGTCGAGCAGGACCGGCTGGTCACCGCCAACGCCCTCTCCCCCACCCTCGGGACGGTCGCCGCCGCCTCGGGCGGGGGCCTCGGCTTCCTGCTGCACCAGGTGATGGCTCCCGGGCCGAAGGCGGACGCCGCGCTGGTCACCGTCGCCTCGCTGCTCTACCTGTCGGCCGCGCTGGCCGCCCGCCGGATGGACCGCGACCTGCTCGGCCCGGAGCGGCACGGCGAACGGCCCGCGCTCGGCCAGGCGCTGGTGCGGGCCGCCGTCGAACTCGGTGCCGCCGTGCGCCACCTGGTCCGGGACTGCCGCCCGGCCGTGCACGCGCTGGCCGCCGTCACCGCGGCCCGGTTCTGCTACGGCGTGCTGATCGTGGTCGTGGTGATGCTCGCCCGGTACACCTTCAACGACCCGACCGACAGCGCCGCCGGACTGGCCACCCTCGGCCAGGCGGTCGGGCTGTCCGCCGCCGGGTTCTTCGTCGCCGCGCTGGTCAGCCCCTGGTGCACCCGCCGGCTGGGCCTGGCCGGCTGGATGACCGCCTGCCTGCTCGCCCCGGTGGTCTTCGTGCCCGTGCTGGGCCTGTTCTTCGCCCCGGTCCCCACGCTGGCCGCCGCCCTGCTGCTCGGGGTGGTCACCCAGGGCACCAAGATCTGCGCCGACACCGTGGTGCAGGAGTCGGTCGAGGACGAGTTCCGCGGCCGGGTCTTCGCCATCTACGACGTGTTGTTCAACGTCGCCTTCGTGGCCGCCGCCCTGGTCACCGCGCTGGTGCTGCCGCTGTCCGGCCGCTCGGTCGCGGTGGTCGTCGGAGTGGCCGTGGTGTACGCGCTGACGGCCCTCGTCTACCTGCGGGCCGCCCGGCGGTCCGGGCCGCTCCCCGGCGACGGCCACTGAAACCGCCCGGTAGCGGAATCGAAACCACCTCGTCCCGAAACCCCCGTCCGACCACCGGGCCGATTGCGTCCGACCCAGTCGCTAAGGTACGTAAACCTGTCGGAACGACAGCACTCGGTCTCGGGGGACGAACTGATGAGCACACCGACCGGCCCGTACGGGCCGCCGCAATCGGCCGCGCCCGGATTCGGTCCGCCCCCGGCGGCCTATCCGCAGGCGCCGTACGGGCAGCAGCCACCCGCCCCGCAGCCGTACGCCCCGGGCCCGTACGGGCCACCGCCCCAGCCCCAGCCGCCGTACGGCCAACCGCCCTACGGGCAGGCACCGTACGGGCAGGCGCCGTACGGCCACCCCCAGCCCGGCGCGGTACCCCCGGCACCACCCGCCAAGCGCGGCGTCCGGTCCAAGCTGCGGGTCGTCGGTCTGATCGGCGGCTGCGCCGCGCTCGCGGTCGGCTACTTCGTCGCCGGCCCGAGCGTCAGCAGCGCCAAGCCCGGCGACTGCGTCCAGGTGAGCGGCGCCCGCGACGTCTCGATCGTCAACTGCACTGATCGCAAAGCGAATTACAAGGTGCTGTCGAAGTTCACCGACACCACCGACGTGAACCGCTGCCGGCAGACGCCGCAGACCACCAGCGCCGTCTCGGGCAAGAGCGGCCGCCGCTGGAACAAGAAGCGGTACGTGCTCTGCCTCGGCCCACTGACCCCCACCACCGCCGGCTACCCGCCGGTGAAGAAGTCCTGATCCTGCCACCGACCTTCCCCGGGGGACCTCTTGTCCGCTCCACCTCCGCCCCAGATGCCCTACGGCCCGCCACCCGGTGACGGCAACCCGTACGGCGGCGGCCCGTACGGCTCGCCGCCCCCGCCGCCGCCCGGCTACGGCTACCCGAGCGCCCCGCCGCCGGAGCAGCCCTACGGCGCCCAGCCGCCCGGGTACGGCTACCCTCCGCCCGCCCCGATGGACGGGGAGACCTGCCGGTTCTGCGGCGGCTTCCCCGCCGTGCGCGCCACCGTCCGCGGCCACCAGGGCCTGATAATCGCCTTCCGGATGCTGCGGATGCACGGCCCGTTCTGCCGCACCTGCGGGACGGCCACCGTCCGCGACATGTCCGCCCGGACGCTGGTCCAGGGCTGGTGGAGCTGGGTCTCGCCGCTCCTGACCGTGATCACCCTGCTGCTGAACCTCGGCGCCAACGGCCGGATCAAGCGGCTGCCGCCGCCCGTGCCGGGCACCCACGGCCCCCAGCTCGACCCGGGCACCCCTCTGGGCAGCCGCCCGCACATCGCGATGCTGCTGGTGCCGGTCTCCCTGCTGACCACCGGGATCCTGGTGGTCACCGGCGTGATCGGCCCGAAGTACGACCCCGGCAGCACGATCGGCTCGTCGACGCCGAACAACACCACCGCGTACTCGCCGTCGCCGCTGCCGATGCCCACCTACAGCCACACCCCGCCGCCGGTGGTGCCGATGCCGAGCTTCACCATGCCGAGCATCACCCTGCCGCCACCCGCCACCCCGGCGGCCAAGAACGACGTCGACAGCGCCGGCATCGGCGACTGCCTGCGCAACGAGAACAGCAACGGCACGGGCGACGACGACCACCCGAACATCACCGTGCTGCCCTGCACCGACCCCAAGGCGCAGTACAAGGTGGTCTACAAGTACTTCGGCACCTCGGACGAAAAGTCCTGCCAGAAGCAGCCGAAGTCGGACAGCACCTACACCCGTACCTACAGCAAGCTGCCCTCGCTCGACTACGTGCTCTGCCTCAAGCACGTCAACAACTGAGCGGACACCGACGGCGGCCACCCCCTCGCTCTCCGAGGAGGTGGCCGCCGCTCGTCGTGGGGGGCGCCGCCGCGGTCAGCCCTGCTGCCCGGCCCACCAGGTCCGCAGCGCCGCGACCGCCTCGTCGGGCTCCATCGGCCCGTGCTCCAGCCGCAGTTCGAGCATGTGCTTGTACGCCTTGCCGACCGCCGGGCCCGGCTTCAGCCCGAGCAGCTCCATGATCTGGTTGCCGTCCAGCGCCGGACGGATGGCGTCCAGCTCCTCCCGCGCCTTCAGCTCGGCGATCCGCGACTCCAGGCCGTCGTAGGTGCGTGACAGCATCGCGGCCTTCTTCTTGTTGCGGGTGGTGCAGTCGGAGCGGGTCAGCTTGTGCAGGCGCTCCAGCAGCGGCCCGGCGTCGGTGACGTAGCGGCGCACCGCGGAGTCGGTCCACTCGCCGCCACCGTAGCCGTGGAAGCGCAGGTGCAGCTCGACCAGGCGCGAGACCTCCTCGGTGAGCTCCTTGGAGTACTTGAGCTCGCGCATCCGCTTGCGGGTCATCTTGGCGCCGACCACCTCGTGGTGGTGGAAGGAGACCCGGCCGTCCGACTCGAAGCGGCGGGTGCGCGGCTTGCCGATGTCGTGCAGCAGCGCGGCCAGCCGCAGGGTGAGGTCCGGGCCGTCCTGCTCCAGGTCGATGGCCTGCTCCAGGACGGTCAGCGAGTGTTCGTAGACGTCCTTGTGCCGGTGGTGCTCGTCGCTCTCCAACTGGAGCGCGGGCAGTTCCGGCAGCACGTGCCCGGCCAGGCCGGTGTCGACCAGCAGCCGCAGGCCCTTCACCGGGTGCGCGGACAGCAGCAGCTTGTTCAGCTCGGCCTGCACCCGCTCGGCGGAGACGATGGTGATCCGGTCGGCCATCGCGGTCATCGCGGCGACCACCTCGGGCGCTGGGTCGAAGTCCAGCTGGGCGGCGAAGCGGGCGGCCCGCATCATCCGCAGCGGGTCGTCGGAGAAGGACTCCTCGGGAGTGGCGGGGGTGCGCAGCACCCGGGCCTCCAGGTCCTCCAGGCCGTGGTGCGGGTCGACGAAGCCGCGGCCGGGCAGGTCGACGGCCATCGCGTTGACCGTGAAGTCCCGGCGGACCAGGTCCTCCCCGATGGTGTCGCCGTAGGTCACCTCGGGCTTGCGGGAGGTGCGGTCGTACGCCTCGGAGCGGTAGGTGGTGATCTCGATCAGGAAGGAGCCCTCGGGGGTGTCCTTGCGGGCGCCGACGGTCCCGAAGGCGATGCCGACGTCCCAGACCGCGTCCGCCCAGCCCTTGACCAGCTTGAGCACCTGCTGCGGCCGGGCGTCGGTGGTGAAGTCGAGGTCGTTGCCGAGCCGGCCGAGCAGCGCGTCCCGGACCGAGCCCCCGACCAGGGCCAGCCGGTGACCGGCCGCCTGGAACCGGCGGGCGATCTCGTCGGCGACCGGCGACACCCGCAGCAGCTCTTGCAGCCCCAGGGTCTGGGCCTCGCTCAGTCCTGGGACGGCCTGGACGTCGGTGCTGGAACGATCGGTGCGCGCGGTGGGCTCATTGGCAGTGGACACGGCTCACAAGGGTACGTGCCCCGGAAGGTCAACCGCCCGCGCGTTTTGGGCGTCTCACCCCACAGCCCGCAACACTGCACCCCAGGCTGGATCGTTACCATGCCGGTGGACGAAGCGCGGACACCGGAACCGGGGATGCGGTGTCGCGTTCCGCCGTGCCGACGGGACCTCCGCGGCAGCAGGGTGGCGTACGGCGTCGAGCGAAGAACGTCGAGCGGGGAACGTCCGGCGACCGCGCCGGGCGGGCAGCATCAGCAGCGAGCGATCGAACAGAACGGCGAGGGCGAATCGAGTGAGTGAGCCGGCACGGCACTCGGGCCTGGGGGCACACCGACGGCCTGGCGGGATCGCGGATCCCACCGGGCGTCCCACCGAAGGGCGGCACCGCCGCGCCCGCCGACTCGCCGCCGCCTGCGCGGCCGCCCTGACCCTGTTCACGACCGCGTTCACGGCCGGCCCCGCGACGGCGCTTCCGGCCGGCGGCAACATCCGCCCGGCCGCCGACGCCGCGGCCACCGCGGAGTACCCGGTGGTGATGACCATCGACACGGTCACCCCGCAGCTGGCCACCCAGAACGGCACGGTGTCCGTCACCGGCCACGTCACCAACTCCGGCAAGTCGGCGCTCAAGGGCGCCCACGCGGCGGTCCGCAAGCCCGTCTCCAGCAAGCCCCTCCAGCGGCGCAGCGAGCTCCAGGGCGTGGCCACCAGGACCACACCGAGGGGCGACGACGGCATAGAGCTGGACAGCCCGCAGTACGCCCTGCCCGAGCTGAACCCGGGCCAGAGCCAGGCGTACACCCTGAGCGTCGCGGTGAGCGACCTCGGGCTGTCCGAGAGCGGCGTCTACGAGCTCGCGGTGGACGCCTGGGGCGCGACCGCCGACAACCCGCGCGACCGGGCGCTGGGCATCGCCCGCACCTTCCTGCCCTACACCCAGGGCGGCACCGAGGCCCAGCCGACCAAGGTCGCCACGCTCTGGCCGCTGGTGCACCCACCGGTGCTGGCCGCGCAGACCTTCGCCGAGGGCGACCAGACCGTCCCGGTGCTGCGCGACGACAGCCTGGCCACCGACTTCGCGCCGGGCGGCCGGCTGTACGAGCTGGTCGACACCGGCGCCAAGCTGAACGGGCTGACCTGGATGGTCGACCCGGACCTGCTGGACGCCGCGTTCGCGATGACCAAGGGCTACCGGGTGCAGAAGCCGGGCACCGAGTCCTCCGGCAAGTCCGCCCGCGAGGAGAACACCGTCTCCCGCCCCGCCTCGGCCGTCGCCGACGCCTGGCTGAACAAGCTGCGGGCGGCCGTCGCCAAGCAGGGCAGCCAGGTCGTCGCCCTGCCGTACGCCGACCCGGACCTCGCCTCGATCGGGCACAACGGCGCGGACCTCGCCGGCATGGGCACCGCCCTGAACAAGGCGTCCACCGCCGGCCGGCTGACCGTCGAGGGCCGACTCTCCGTGGACACCCGCTCCGACGTGGCGTGGCCGTACCAGGGCTACCTCGACCAGCAGATCGCCGGCATCGCCCGGCAGGCCGGCAGCAGCCTGGTGCTGGCCAACGGCGCGAGCATGCCGGAGCCGGACTCGGTCAACTACACCCCGACCGCGGTGCGCCCGATCGGCAACGGGCAGAGCGCCGTGGTCGCCGACGACACCGTCTCCACGCTCTTCCAGAAGGACCTGGCCACCCCGAAGGACCAGAGCGAGACCACCCAGCGGTTCCTCGCCGAGACCTTCGCGATCACCCACGAGCAGCCGCAGAACCAGCGCGGCCTGCTGGTCATGCCGCCGCGCGACCTGACCGTCAACACCGCCAAGGTGCTGGCGGGCGCCCTGCAGACGGCCACCGACAAGTGGCTGACCCCGGTCAAGCTGGACGCGCTGGCCCAGGCCGCGCCGGACCCGAAGGCCAACACCACCGTCCCGTCGCCCGCCGACTACCCGACCCAGGCCCGGGCCTCCGAGCTGCCGGCCGACGCCCTGACCGGCACCGACGTCATCCAGCAGCACCTGGACACCCTGATGCGGGTGCTCACCCTGCCGCAGCGCGTCCGCGGCCCGTTCAGCGCCGCCATGGTCCGCTCGCTGTCCACCGAGTGGCGCACCCGGGCACCGGCCGGCGAGACCTACCGCAAGGGCGTCTCCACGTACCTGGACGAGCTCATCGGCGCCGTCCAGGTGCCCAAGAAGAACGTGGTCACCCTGGCCGGGAACACCGGCCAGCTCCAGGTCAGCGTGCGCAACGACCTCACCCAGACGGTCACCAACCTGCAGCTGCGGCTCACCTCGGTCCAGCCGAACAGACTGCGGGTGGGCAAGCCGGAGGAGCTGGTCCTCCCCGCCTCGCAGAGCGTCACCCTGCGCTTCAACGCCGAGGCCCGCAACAACGGCCCGGTCACGATGATCGCCCAGCTGTGGACCAGCGGCCCCGACCCGCGGCCGTACGGCGAGGCCCAGCCCTTCACCGTCGAGGTCACGTCGGTGACCAACGGGGTGCTGTACGTCTTCGCCGGCGCCGCCGTACTGCTGGTGCTGGCCGCGCTGCGCTTCGTCCGCCAGCGCAAGCGCCGGGGCGGGCAGCCGCACGAGGACGGCGACCAGCCGGTCGGCGACGGCCCGGACACCGACGGGCCGGGGAGCGCCGCCGAGGCCGAGCCGGCCGACCCGGACGCCGCCGCGGGTGACACCGCCGAGGAAGCCACCGAGGACCCCGGACCGGACGGCTCCGCGGGCGGCCGTCCCGCGCAGACACCGCGCGCCAGCAGCCCGGATGGCCGGGATCGGACCGCCAGTGATGAGAAGGTTGGTCCTTGATACCGCCGACCCCCCGCAACGCCGGGCCGGCCTCCCCCCACAACAGCGAAGAGGTGACATGACCGGGCGCAGCGAGGAGCGGCCGCCGGGCCGCGGTGAGAGCCGGCCGGGCGCCGAGTCGCCGTCCGGCGACTGGTACGTGGCCGACACCTACGCCCAGGACCCGTACGCCGCGGAGGCGTACCGGGCCCAGCAGGACGGCCAGGACCCGTACGGTCTCCAGGCCGGACGGCCCGCCGCCGCGCCGCCGCCGGTCACCGCGTACGACGTGCCGCCGCAGCTGCCGCCGCAGGGTGGCGGGTACCCGACGCCGGTGCCGTCGGCGCCGTTCACGGCCCCGGTGCCGCCCGTGCAGCCCGGCTGGGACACGCCGGTGCAGGCCGACTGGCCGCAGCAGGCCGCTCCGGCCCCGGCGCCGACCCAGTGGGGCGGTGCCGAGCAGCCCCAGCCGCAGTGGCAGCCCGGCCCGGCGCACTCCGCATGGGACAGCGAGACCACCGAGTACGTCGGGGTGGACGCCCTGTTCGGCGGCCACCAGCCCGCGGCCGCGGCCCAGCCGCCGGTGCCCCAGCCCGCGCCGGCCCCGCCGTCCGCGCCGGTGCCGCCGGTCGCCCCCGGGCCGTACCCGCCGATGGGCTACCCGGGGCAGCCGCAGCACGGCGGCCCGGACGGGCAGCGCCCCTTCGTGCCGCCGATCGAGTTCGACCCGCCGCTCTCCGAGGAGGAGGCCACCATGCAGGTGGCCGCCGTCGCGGTGCCCCCGGCGGTCGAGCCGCTGGCGGACTTCGCCGAGGAGCACGACGCCCAGCCCGCGGCCGCGCCCGCCCCGGCGACCGAGGGCGGTGGCGGCAAGGTCGCCAGCCTGCTGAACTCCAGCGCGATCATGGCGGCCGGCACCCTGGTCTCCCGCGGCACCGGCTTCCTGCGGACCATGGTGATCGCCGGCGCGATCGGCATCGCGGTCATGGGTGACTCCTACAACGCGGCGAACACCCTGCCGACCCTGCTGTACATCCTGATCGGCGGCGGCGCGCTGAACGCGGTCTTCGTGCCGCAGCTGGTGCGCAGCATGAAGAACGACGAGGACGGCGGCACCGCCTACGCCAACCGGCTGCTCACCCTGGTGATGGTCGGGCTCGGCGGCGTGGTGTTCCTGGCCGTGCTCGGGGCGCCCCTGCTGGTCCAGCTGATCGCCCACCCGATGATGACCAACCCGGCCCGCGCCGACACGACGGTGGCGCTGGCCCGCTACTGCCTGCCGACCATCTTCTTCATGGGCGTGCACGTGGTGATGGGCCAGATCCTCAACGCCCGCGGCCGGTTCGGCGCGATGATGTGGACCCCGGTCCTCAACAACATCGTGGTGATCTTCACCTTCGGCGCCTACATCTGGGTCTTCGGCGGCTACAACGGCACCCAGGTCACCCCCGAGAACATCTCCCCGGAGGGCGTCCGGCTGCTCGGCCTGGGCACCCTGCTCGGCCTGGTCGTCCAGTCGCTGGCGATGATCCCGTACCTGCGGGCCGCGGACTTCCGCTTCCGGCCGCGCTTCGACTGGCGCGGCCACGGCCTGGGCAAGGCCGCCCGGCTGGCCAAGTGGACCTTCTTCTTCGTGCTCGCCAACCAGGCCGGCTACCTGGTCATCACCCAGCTGGCCACCGCCGCCGGCAGCGCCGCCGAGCAGGGCGGTCACGGCGGTGTCGGCCTGTCGGCCTTCTCCAACGCCCTGCTGATCTGGCAGCTCCCGCAGGCCGTCATCACCGTCTCGATCATGAGCGCGGTGCTCCCCCGGCTCTCCCGGGCGGCGGCCGACGAGGACGCCGGCGCCGTCCGTGACGACCTGTCGTACGGGCTGCGCACCACCGCCGTGGCGGTCGTCCCGGCGGCCTTCCTGTTCCTGGCCCTCGGCCCGGCGATCGGCCGCTCGATCTACGCGGTCGGCGGCGGCGGTACGGCCCTGGACAACGCCACCAACGTCGGCCTGATGCTGTCGGCCTTCGCGCTCGGGCTGATCCCGTACTCGGCCCAGTACGTGATGCTGCGCGGCTTCTACGCCTACGAGGACACCCGGACGCCGTTCTCCAACACCGTCTGGGTGGCGGTCTGCCAGGCCGGATTCTCGCTGATCTGCTGGTTCGCGCTGCCCGCGCAGTGGACCGTGACCGGCATGGCCCTCGGCTACGGCCTCGCCTACGCCGTCGGAGTGATGGTCGCGGTGCCGAAGCTGAAGAAGAAGATCGGCGGCCTGGACACCAAGCGGATCGGCAAGACCTACAGCCGGCTGGCCACCGCCTGCGTGCCGGCCGCGGTGGTCGGCCTCGGCGTCAGCCTGGCGGTCCAGCAGGTGATCGGCGGCTGGCCGGGCAGCGTGGCGTCCGTCCTGCTGGGCGGCGGCATCCAGATGCTGGTGTTCGTGTTCATCGCGAAGCGCCTGCGGATCGAGGAGATGAACGCCATGCTGGGCATGGTCCGCGGCCGACTGGGCCGCTGACCGACCGGCCAACCGGCCGGACGAGCGGGCGCCCTGAGCGGGCGTCAACCGGGGCGACACCGCCTCCGCCCGTCCGGCCAGATTCTGGGCCGCAGGCCGCGGCCGGGAGCACCCGGGACCACCGGGTGGCGGCCCGGTGGCGGCCAGGTGTCGGATCTGCACCACATCTCTCCACCCCCGTGCAACCGAGCGGACACCTCAGCGGTCGTACCCGGTGGAGAAGAGTGGGCACAATTGTCCTGGAGCACAGGGCGGCCGATCCGCGGGCTCCAGCGACTCTCTCAGCCGGGGCGACACAAGGGGAGGCAGGACCACGGTGGCTGATGGCACCAAGGCGGTCGTCGACACGTCAGCAGCTGACACGGCGGCGGACGAGGCCGCGCTGGCCGCGGCGATCGACGAGCTCGGGGGCGGGAAGCCCGCCCCGGCGGGCTCCGCCGACGCCCCCTCCGCGGACGCCCCCACGGCTGCCGACGAGGACGAACCGGCGGCGCCGGACCCGGGCCGCGCCCCGGAGGCCTCCGTGAGCGAGGAGACCTCGGAGGTCACCGCCCCGCTCTCGGTCCAGGAGATCGCCGCCGAGCTGGCGGCCGGCTCGGCCGCGAAGAAGCCCGCCCCCGGGCCGGCGGCCGCGCCCGCCAAGCGCCGCCCGACCGACCCCCAGCCCACGGTCGACCCGCGCGACACCGCCACCCTCCCGCGCACCCTCCCCGCGCCGATGCGCCACAGCGGCGACAAGATCGGCAACCGGTACCTGCTGGAAGAGTGCATCTCCCAGACCGAGACCTTCAGCAGCTGGCGGGCCGTCGACGAGAAGCTGCGCCGGGCGGTCGGCGTCCACCTGATGGCCTCCGGCCACCAGCGCGCCCGCAAGGTGCTGGCCGCCGCCAAGTCCGCGGCCCTGCTCGGCGACCCGCGCTTCGTCCAGGTGCTGGACGCCGTCCAGGAGAACGAGCTGGTCTACGTCGTGCGGGAGTGGCTGCCGCACGCCTCCGACCTCGCCAGACTGCTCGCGAACGGCCCGATGGAGCCGCACGAGGCGTACCAGATGGTCCGCCAGGTCGCCGACGCCGTCGCCGCCGCCCACCGCCGCGGCAAGGCCCACCTGCGGCTCACCCCGCGCTGCGTGCTGCGCACCGACAGCGGCCAGTACCGGATCAACGGCATCGCGGTGGACGCCGCCCTGCGCGGACTGCCCCCGGAGGACTCCACCGAGGACGCCCAGCGCACCGACACCCAGGCGATTGGCGCCCTGCTGTTCGCCGCGCTCACCCACCGCTGGCCGTACCCCGAGGACCGCTACGACCTCAAGGGACTGCCCAAGGACCTGCAGAACGCCGCACCGGACCAGGTCCGCGCGGGCGTCCACAAGGGCCTGTCCGAGCTCGCCGCACGCGCCCTGTTCGACCACCCGCCGCACCACGCCGAGCCGATCACCACCCCGGAGGAACTGGTCCGGGCGATCGCGAAGCTGCCCAAGATCCGCCAGCCCGAGCCGGAGCTGCCGGCCTTCCCGGCTCCGCCCCGGCACAACACCCACTCCCTGCCCACCGCGCCCAACCCCACCCGGGTCGCCGACCCGACGGTCACCCCGCTGCCGCCGTCCTCCCGGCCGACCGCCGCCCGGCGCACCAAGCGCCGGCTGCGCCGGGTGGTCAAGGCCACCGCCTGGACGGTCGCGCTGGGCGCGATCGGCGTAGCCTCCTGGCAGTTCGTCGGCAGCCTGCGCAACACCGGGCAGGCCGCCGCCACCCCGCAGACCTCGGTCAGCAGCACCGCCCCGAGCATGCACCCGACGGCCCACGCCCCGGTGCCGATCGCGATCAAGGGCGCACAGGCCTACGACCCGTTCGGTGACGGCACCGAAGGATCGGACAGTCCGGCGAAAGCGGTCGACGGCGACCCGAACACGTTCTGGGAAACCCAGTGGTACCGCGACCAGTTCGGTCCCAAGCTGCCCTCCCTCAAGGCTGGGACCGGCCTGCTGATCGACCTCGGCTCCCCCCAGCCGGTCTCCTCGGTGAGCGTCCAGTTCGCCGGCGAGCACACGGCGGAACTGCGGGTGCCGACGCCGGCCTCCGCCGCCAATCCCTCCCAGGCGAAGCTCGACGGCTTCACCGTCATCGGCAAGCAGACCGGCTCGCACGCCGAGTACGCCCTCGACGCACCGGTCACCACGCGTTACCTCTTGCTCTGGCTGACCGCTCTGCCGAAGGATAACCCCACGAAGTTCGTCGGCCGGGTCTCGGAGGTCAAGGTCTCCGGCTGACCCGGTCGGCGAATCCGTACGACGGCAAGGGGACGAGGGGTGACAGTGGCGGACGACGACGCGACGCTGCTCGCCCGGCACGTCGCCGGCGACCAGGAGGCCTTCGGCCTGCTGGTGAACCGCCACCGGGACCGGCTCTGGGCGGTCGCCCTGCGCACCCTGGGCGACCGCGAGGAGGCCGCGGATGCCCTCCAGGACGCCCTGGTCTCCGCGTTCCGGGCCGCCCCCGGCTTCCAGGGCCGCTCGGCGGTCACCACCTGGCTGCACCGGATCGTGGTCAACGCCTGCCTGGACCGCGCCCGGCGCAGCGCCACCCGGCGCACCACCCCGCTGGACGACGACCCGCAGCGGCTGGACCGCCTGGTCGGCACCGCCGAACCGGCCGACTCCCCGGTGGTCCGGGCCGAGGTGCACCGCGAGCTCACCGCGGCGCTCGCAGAGCTGCCCGCCGAGCAGCGGGCCGCGCTGGTCCTCGTCGACATGCAGGGCTACCCGGTCGCCGAGGCCGCGGAGCTGCTGGGCGTCCCGGTGGGCACGGTGAAGAGCCGCTGCGCGCGCGGCCGGGCCCGGCTGCTCCCACTGGTGCGGCACCTGCGGGAGACCGGCGGCGAGGCGCGCGGTGGAGAGCCCGTCGGGGAGCGCGGCGGGGAGCGCGGCCGACGGAACGTTTCACGTGAAACGCCGGCCCGCGGGGCGTCCGGCGGGTCCCCGCCACCGCACCGCGCGCCCCAGGGGAACCCGACGGGCCCCCGCACCGTCACAGGGACAGGCCCGAGCACCGGCCGCACGATGCTGGAAGGAGACGCGAGCACACGATGACCGCCCCCCTCTCCTCCCCCGAGGCCTCCGACGCCCACCCCTCCGTCGAGGAACTCGCCGACCTCGCCGAGGGCCTGGTCGAGCCCGCCCAGGCCGCCCGGGCGCTGCAACGGCACCTGGACGGCTGCGCCGAGTGCCGCGAGACCGCCGAGGCCCTGGCCGAGGTGCAGGCGCTGCTCGGCACCGTCGAGCCCGAGCCGATGCCCGCCGACGTGGCCGCCCGGCTGGACGCCGCCCTCGCCGAGGCCGCCGGCTCCGACCACCGCGCGGCGGCCGGAGCCGTGGAACGCCCCCGGGAGGCCCCCGCCCTCGCCCGCCCGACCACCACCCCGGCGACGCCCGTCCGGTCCGTCCCGGCCCCCTCCGCGCCCCCGTCCCGCCCCGGCTCGGCCTCCGGTCCCGGGCGACCCCGGCCCCGCCGCCGGTTCGCCCTGCTGCTCGGCACGGCCGCCGCCCTGGCCGCCCTCGGCCTCGGCGGCGCCCTGCTGCTGAACCACCGCGACGACTCCGGCCGGTCCACCGCCTCGGCGGCCTCGGTCCCCTCCTCCGCCGCCGCCGGCGAGCCGAACGCCCGCAGCCCGCGCCTGGCGGGCCCCGGCACCGACTACCGGGAGGACCGGCTCGCGGCACAGGTCCAGCAGTTGCTGGCCCGCTCCGGGGCCGAGCCCGGGCTGCACGCCACCGGGCCCGCCAAGTCCGAGGCCGCCCCCGCCGACGGCTCCCGCCCCGACCTCGCCGGCCCCGGCTCCCCCACCGCGCCGGCCTCGCCCACTGCCCCGGCCTCCCCCACCGCGCCGGCCTCCCCCACCGCGCCGGCCTCCCCCACCGCCTGCCCGGCGCCCGCTCAGGGCACCCCGCTGGCCACCGACCGGGGCAGCTACCAGGGCTCTCCGGTCGACGTCCTGGTCTATCCGGCCTCCGACCGACCCGGCTCCGTGGACGTCTACCTGCGCGCCGCGGACTGCGGCCCGGTCCTCCTGCAGCGGACCGTCCCCGGCCGCTGAGCAGCCGTTCCCAGCCACCGGTCGGCCCTTCCCATGCGATCGACGTCAAGGACGCCACGCCGCTTCCGGAGTTCGGGCACCTGGTACTGATCCGCCTGGGAATGCGAGAGACTGGTCAGTCGTTGTCCCGGGCGGCGGAGCAGGACCGCCCTCCCCGCAGCAAACGCGGGTCGCGATGCGAACCAGGAGAAGCAGTGAGCGACGTCCGTAACGTGATCATCATCGGTTCCGGCCCGGCTGGGTACACGGCTGCGCTCTACACGGCCCGAGCCTCCCTCAAGCCGCTGGTCTTCGAGGGAGCCGTCACCGCCGGTGGTGCGCTCATGAACACCACCGAGGTCGAGAACTTCCCGGGTTTCCGGGACGGCATCATGGGCCCCGAGCTGATGGACAACATGCGGGCGCAGGCCGAGCGCTTCGGCGCCGAGCTGATCCCGGACGACATCGTCGCGGTTGACCTCACCGGTGAGATCAAGACCGTCACCGACTCCGAGGGCAACGTCCACAAGGCCCGCGCGGTGATCGTCACCACCGGCTCCCAGCACCGCAAGCTGGGCCTGCCGAACGAGGACAAGCTGTCCGGCCGCGGCGTCTCCTGGTGCGCGACCTGCGACGGCTTCTTCTTCCGCGACCAGGACATCGCGGTGGTCGGCGGCGGCGACACCGCCCTGGAGGAGGCGACCTTCCTCTCCCGCTTCGCCAAGAGCGTCACGATCATCCACCGCCGGGACAGCCTGCGCGCCTCCAAGGCGATGCAGGAGCGCGCCTTCGCCGACCCGAAGATCCGCTTCGAGTGGGACAGCGCGGTCGAGGCGATCCACGGCGACCCGAAGCTGACCGGCGTCACCCTGCGCGACACCACCACCGGCGAGACCCGCGAGCTGGCGGTCACCGGCCTGTTCATCGCGATCGGCCACGACCCGCGCACCGACCTGTTCAAGGGCCAGCTGGACCTCGACGCCGAGGGCTACCTGAAGGTCGAGTCCCCCTCGACCCGGACCAACGTCGAGGGCGTCTTCGGCGCCGGCGACGTCGTGGACCACACCTACCGCCAGGCCATCACCGCCTCCGGCACCGGCTGCTCGGCCGCGCTGGACGCCGAGCGCTACCTGGCCGCGCTGGACGACGTGGAGAACAAGACCGCCGCCGTCGCGGTCTGACCTCCCCACCACCGACCGAACCCCGCGGGGGTGTTCCACGTGAAACACCCCCGCCCCGGCCAGGCAGAAACAGAACGGCTCCGGCCGTTGTTCACCTGGCAGCAGCCCCCTCCGTCCTAACCCGAGGAGTCCCCGTGGCCGGCGCCACCACCACCGTCACCGACGCGACGTTCAAGTCCGACGTCCTGGAGAGCGACAAGCCCGTACTGGTCGACTTCTGGGCCACCTGGTGCGGCCCGTGCCGCCAGGTCGCCCCGGTTCTCGACGACATCGCGGCCGAGAGCGGCGACAAGCTGACCATCGCCAAGCTCGACGTGGACGCCAACCAGGCGACCGCCGCCGAGTACAACGTCATCTCGATCCCGACCCTGATCCTCTTCAAGGGCGGCCAGCCGGTGAAGCAGATCACCGGTGCCCGTCCGAAGGCCGCGCTGCTGCGCGAGCTGGACGGCCTGATCTAGGTCTCCCGGTCACCGACCGAACGGCGGCGGGGCTCCCCGATGGGGG
>NZ_JBHXEG010000064.1:0-57092 GCF_042724935.1 Kitasatospora sp. NPDC127060 | reverse complement strand
GGGCACGAGCCCCGCCCCCGCCGTGTCGCACCGCCCGGTCAGCGGGTCCGGAGGTCGGCCAGTGCGGCGCGCATCTTGGCGAGGCCGCGCATCCGGTTGCGCTGAACCGTCCCCCGGTGGGCGCCGAGCCGTTCCCCGGCCGCGTCGTGGCTGAGCCCCTCCAGGTCGACCAGGATCACCGCCGCCGCCTCCTTCGGCGACAGCAGCGCCAGCAACGACAGGGCCGCGCACCTGGCCTCGCAGCGCTCCATCCCGCCGTCCCAGTCCGGTTCCGGCACCCGGCCGGTGGCGGTCTCCCGGCGGGACGGCCGCCGCCAGGAGTCCCGCAGCAGGTTGAGCGCGGTCGCCGAGGCGTAGGCGTACGGGTGTTGCTGGGCGGTCAGGGTGCGGCGCCTGGCCCGGTGGGAGAGGCGCAGGTAGGTGTCCTGGAGCAGGTCGTCCGCGTCGTGCGGATTGCCGGTCAGGGCCAGCAGTCGACGGCGCAGCCGGGGCATGGCCTCGGTGAAGGCGGCGTCGAACTCGGCCGGGTCCATGCCGTCGAGCGGACGGTCGACGACGGTGTCGCAGGGTTCGGTGATGCGCATCGGACGATTCCCCCAGGTGCACGCGATGTCGTTGGTCGGTCGGGTCGGGGTGGGCTGCGGGTGGTCCGGTCGGTTGGGGGGCAGGGCGCCGGCCGGACGTGCGGACGGAGTCGGTGCGGAAGCGGTGCAGGGAGGGCGGGCCGGGTCAGGCCGGTGCCACGGGGCCGTACCGGGCGGACCGGTGCCCGGACAGCAGCGCCCAGTACCGGTCTCCGTAGGACCAGTGCCACCACTCCGTGGGGTAGTTGACGAATCCGGCGGAGGTGAGCGCCCGGCGCATGGCCTCCCGGTGGGCGCGGGCGGTGGCGTCGATGCCGGGGGCGTCCGTGCGGCACGCGTCGAGGCTCTCCTCGGGCGTGGCGTTGACCTCGGTGCCCAGGGGGAGTTCGGTGCCGTCCGGGGTGGACAGGGTCAGGTCCACCGCGCCGCCGCTGGCGTGCGGGGCGACCTCGGGCGGTGAGATGTAGGCGCTGGCGAGCTCCCGGATCCGGGCCGGGGAGGCTTCGGGGTGGGCGGCCCGCAGGGTCGCCGAGTACGCCTCGAAGTAGCTGCGCTGGAGGTCCGGCGGCCGGAACCCCTCGACCACCAGGAACCGCGTCCCCGGAGGGAGGAGGGCCTGGGCCCGCAGGAGCCGGTCGAGGACGCCGGAGCGGACCCTGGCGTAGGCGCCGGAGTCGTCGGCCTGCCGGTCGTCGAGCAGGAGTTGCGGTACGCCCCGGAGGTCGACGAGCGGCTCCCCGCAGTCGTCCAGCGGGACGGCCGCCACGCGGGGGTCGGCGAGAGTGATGATGTCGGTCACACGACGATGCTCGCCGGGGGCTCTGCAGATTCCCTGTAGATGCTCTGTACGTGCCCAGCGGCTCCCCGGCGGTGCCGGGGGCCGGTCAGTCGCGCTCCTCCCACGCCTCCCGGCTGCCGAAGGCCAGGAAGGCCGAGTGCGCCTGGCGGCGGGCCAGTTCGGCGCCCGGGCGGTCGCCGTGCGCCGCGTGCACCTCGGCCAGGTCCCGCAGGGTGCGGGCCCGCCAGAGCGGCAGGGCGAGCCGTTCCCACAGGGCCAGCGCCTCCCGCAGCGGGGCCTCCGCGGCGTCCGGGTCCCCCGCCGCGAGGTGCCACTCGCCCCGGGTGCGCAGTACCAGGGCCTCGCCGAAGCGGTCCCGGCGCTCCCGGGCCACGGTCAGGCAGCGGTCGAGCCGCTGGTCCGCCGGGTCGAGCAGGCCCTGCCTCAACTCGACCTTGGCCAGAGCCTGTTCGGTGTACATCAGACCGAAGGTGTCGCCGATGGCAGTGAAGACGCGCAGTGCCTCCGTGAGCAGGCCGGTGGCCTCGGTCAGCGCGCCGCGGGCCCGCTCGCACAGGGCGATCGAGCGCAGGGTGATGGCCTCGCCCTGGCGGTCGCCGAGCCGCCGGAACAGCGCCAGGGACCGGCTCAGCACCTCCCGGGCCTGGTCGCCGCGGCCCTGCTCGCGGTGGACGTAGCCGATCCCGTACAGGGTGTGGGCCGTCCCCGCGTCGTCGCCGATCGTCCGGTACCGCTCCAGGGCGGCGGCGAGTGCCTCGGACGCCTCGCCGAACCGGGCCTGTTCGCGGCGGATGGTGCCGATGGCGACCAGGGCGGTGGCGCTGCCCCGCAGGGCGTCGCGCCCGGTGCCGTCCGGGGAGCCGGCGGTGCGGTCCGGGGGTGCGGCGGTGCCGCGCGGGCAGGCGGTGTCGTCCGTGGCCGGCGCCGGTGCGTCGAACAGGCGTCGCGCGCGGTCCAGGAGGGTGTACGCCTCCTCGAACCTGTCCTGCTCGTAGCGGAGTTGACCGAGGCCGAGGAGGAGCCACGGTTCGCCCTCGCCGTCCCCCTCGCGGCGTACCGCGTCCAGGGCGACGGTGTGGGTCTGCGCCCAGACGTCGAAGCGGTTGTAGAGGGCGGCGGAACTGGCGATCAGGGCGCCCGCCAGTTCGCGCGCGTCCCGGGTCATGCCCTGAGCGGCGCAGTGGTGGACGGCCGCGACCAGGCAGCCCTGTTCGGCGGCGAACCAGGCGGCTGGCCGGGGCAGCAGCCGGTCCTGCACCCGGGGATCGAGGCGGTACTCCGGGCGCGGCGGCGGCAGCAGCCAGGAGACCCCGCCCGGTCCCTCGACCGCCGCGCGGTCGGCGAGAGCCAGCCAGCAGGCGACCAACCGCCGCACCGCGCGCCGGCGTTCGGCGGGGGCCTCCTCGGCCAGGCAGCGCTCGCGGGCGTGTTCCCGGACGAGGTCGTGGATCCGGTACCGGTTCTCGCCGGTGCCGTCGGTGCCCACGGCCTCGATGAGGTGGCAGTCGACGAGCCGCTCGACGGCCTCCTCCGCCTCCGCGGTGTCGATGTCGAGGAGCGGCGCGGCGATCCAGGCGGCGAAGTCGGGCAGGTCCATCAGGGCGAGGCGGCGCAGCGCCCGGCGTTCGGGCGGGTCCAGTTCGGCGTAGCCCAGTTCGAGGCTGGCGCGCACCTCCAGGTCGCCGGCGCGGAGTTCGTTGAGGCGCCCGCGCTCGTCGCGCAGCCGCCCGGCGAGCTGCCCGGGGGTCCAGTGCGGTCGGGCGGCGAGCCGGGCGCCCGCGATCCGCAGGGCCAGCGGGAGCTGGCCGCACAGGGAGACGATCTCGTCGAGGTCGCCCGGCCCGGGCTCCGGGCGGGGACGGCCGGCGACCGTGGTCAGCAGGCGCAGTGCCTCCCCGGGATCGGGCACCGACAGGTCGAGCCGGACCGCGCCCTCCAGCGCGGTCAGCCGTCGGCGGCTGGTGATCAGCACGGCCGACCCGGGGCCGGGCGGCACCAGGGGTCGCAGCCGGGCTTCGCTGGGGGCGTTGTCCAGGATCAGCAGGATCCGTCGTCCGGCCAGCCGGGACCGGTAGAGGCCGAGCAGGTCGTCCGGGCCGGCTCCGGCACCGGGGTCGACGCCGAGCGCCCGCAGCAGCCGGGTGAGGGCGTCGGTGGTGGTGAGCGGGGCGGTGTCGGAGGCGCGCAGGTCGAGGAAGAGACGGCCGTCGGGGAAGAGGTGGGCGGCGCGGTGGGCGGCGTGGACGGCGAGCGTGGTCTTGCCCATGCCGGGGCGGCCGGAGATGACCGCGATGGGCGGGGCGGTCCTGGCGGTGTCACGGGCCCGGCCCAGGAGCGTGGTGACCCAGCCGACCTGGCGGGTCCGGCCGACGAAGTCGGCGACGTCCGGCGGGAGGTGGGAGGGCGGGCTGACCGTCCGGCTGCCGACTGCCAGGCTGACCGCGGGGCTGGTGGTCGCGGGGCTGGTGGTCGTGGGGCTGGTGGTCGTGGGGCCGGTGGTCGTGGGGCCGGTGGTCGTGGGGTTGCGGGTCGAGGGGCTGCCGGGACCGGCCGCAGCGGCGGGCGTCGTCACGTGCGAGTCCACCGGGCGCACCGGACCGCGGGGCGTGCGGCCGGGTCCGCCGGTCGTGGCCGCTGCTCCGGTCGCCCCGGCGGGCCCGACGGCGAGCGCGGGGTCGTTGCGCAGTGCGGCGAGGTGGAGCGCGCGCAGTTCGGGGCCGGGGTCGAGACCGAGGTCGGTGCGGAGGATGTCGCAGCCCTCCTGGAAGACCCGCAGCGCGTCGGGCGCCCGGCCGGCCCGTAACAGGGCGGTCATCAGCTGGGCGCGCGGCCGTTCGCGCAGCGGGTGGGCGGCGACGTGGGCGAGCAGCGGGGCGACCACCTCGGTGTCCTGCCGCAGCCGCAGCCGCAGCGCGTAGAGGTGCTCCTGGGTGACCAGGCGCAGTTCGTTCAGACGGGCGGCCTCGATCCGGGCGAACGACTGGGTGAGGCCTTCCAGGGCGTCCTGTCCGTGCCAGAGGGCGAGGGCATCGGTGAACAGGTCGAGCGCCTCGCCGTCGCGGCCCTCGTCCGAGGCCCGCCGCCCGGCCGCCAGCAGCCGTTCGAACCGGCTGGCGTCGACCTGGCCGGGCGCGAGGTCGGCCAGGTAGCCGGGGGCCCGGGTGCGGATCATCGGGGCGGCGCCGGCCGGTGCCAGGGCGCGGCGGACGGCGGCGACGTGGGTGGCGACCAGCGCGCCCGCCGTCGCGGGGGCGCTGTCCTCCCAGACGAGGTCCACCAGCCGAGCGGTGGAGAGGACTTCGCCCAGGTGCACGACCAGCGCGGACAACAGCGCGACGGGTCTCGATCCGCCCAGGGGCAGCCGCCTGCCCTCGTCGTCCCGCACCTCGACCGGGCCCAGCAGGCGTACTTCGATCATCGTTCCCCGTCAAGCAGCTCTCCGCGCGAAAGGTACCTGACAACGATATCCCCCGGGCCGGGCGAGGGCCTCGGGAAATCCCGGGCGGAAGCCCGCCGGCAACGGCGGCTCGCGAACGGTGCTCATACGGAACGTGAGCGCGGCCCGTCGACGGTGTGACGAGGGTTCACCGAGCGAGGAGTCGACATGACGAAATCCCTTCGCACCGCCGCCCGTTCACTGGGGCGCGCGCTCCCGGCCGGCGTCGTCGCGACGGCGGCGACGCTTCCCCTGCTGCTCCCCGGAGCGGCCCACGCGACGACGACGGATGCCCGGTTGTACGTGTGGGCGACCGGCGTGAACGTCCGGGCCTGTGCGGGCACCTCCGCGTCCTGCCCGCCGATCGAGGGCGCGCAGATCGGCCGGCGGTGGGTGACGGCGTTCTGCCAGGGCCAGAGCACCGAGGTCGTCGACGGCCCGTACCGCAACAACTGGTGGGTGCAGGTGGACGCGGGCGGCCCGGTCGGCTGGATCAGCGCGGTGTACGTGCGCGGGGGCGACAACGACCAGCCGGTGCCGGGGCTGTCCCTGGAGTCCGACTGCCACTGACCCGGAGCCACGGCGGTGCGGATGCTCATACGAACGGCCGCCGGACGCCGTCTCCCGGGTGACGCGTCCTGTTCCTCCGTCTTCTTCCGTCTTCTTCCGTCCAACCACCGAGAGGGGCACCCATCGTGTCCGGAAAGTCCACCACCCGCCTGTTCCCGCTGCGAGCGCTGGGGGCCGCCGTGCTCGGCCTGACGGCCGTGCTGGGGGTGACGGCGGCGCCCGCGCAGGCGCAGACGTCCGCGTCCGCGTCCGCGTCCGCGTCGGCGTCGGCGTCGGCCAGTCTCACGAACTCGACCGTCCACATCTGGGCCAGCCAGGTGCGGGTGCGTGAGTGCACGGACACCTCCTGCGGACTGGCCACGCAGGAGCGGCTCACCAACGTCAACGTCCAGGCGTTCTGCCAGCGCTGGGGCGGCAACGTCACCGACGGGTCCTACTACAACCACTACTGGGTCGAGATCGTGACGCCGGGGGGCTGGCTGGGCTGGGTGAGCGCCGTGTACGTCAGCGGCGGCTCCAATGACGGCCCGGTGCCCGGAGTGCCGGTCGAGACCAACTCCAGCCCCGTGTACTGCGAGTACCCGTAGGCGTGCCCTGGGGGCCGGCAGCAGCAAGGCGCACCGAGGAGCGCGGCACCACGCGCCACAGGAAAGGGAACACGATGAACGCACAGAACCCGACGCTCGGACGGCGGTTCCGCCGGACGGCCGTCGTCCTCGTCTCCGCCGCCTGCCTGGGCGCGGCCGTGACCGGCGTCGCCGGGGCTGCGACCGGTGATCCGTCGCCCACGGGGAACCGGGCCGCCGCGTTGGCGGCGGTCGAGCACTTCGGCAACATGGCGACCGGCGGCTGCCTCGACGACAGCTTCGCGTACGGCTTCCGGGGCTTCGGCTGCAACAACAGCGACTTCCAGAACTGGAACGTGCGGATCTGGCAGGAGGACGGCACCCGCCAGTTCCGCAACATCGCCACCAACCGGTGCATCTACGGCGGTGTGGGGGCCGGCGTCCACCCGGACACCCGGGCCTGCGACTCCTCCAAGGAGCAGAGCTGGTGGGTGCACGCCCGGGGCGACCAGGTGAGCTTCGAGAACCAGGCCAACGGCCTGTGCCTCGACGACAGCGAGTACGGCCTGCGCATGATGCCCTGCACCTACAACCGCTACCAGACCTGGCGCTGAGCGCGCGCCGGGGGTCCGGCGCCGGGGGCCCTGGCGACCCCCGGCGCCGGCCCGTACCTCCGGGCACCGTACGGGGATCGGGGCCCGGGGTGCGGCGGGTGCCGGTTTCGGCTCGGCTCGGCTCGGCCCGGCGCGGTTCGGCTCGGCTCGGCCCGGCGCGGTTCGGTTCGGCGGGGGCGGACAATGGCGGACGTGACAGACATGACGCTCAACCTCTGGCGGCAGCCGCTCGGCCCGGTGGCCGCCGAGGCGCTCACCCTGGCGTGGGAGCACACCGAGTTGACCGTGCTCATCCTCGCCGAAGGCGCGCTCTCCGAACTCCCGCCCGGCATCAGCAGATTGATGCGACTGCGGA
This sequence comes from Kitasatospora sp. NPDC127060, assembly GCF_042724935.1. Lineage (NCBI taxonomy): Bacteria > Bacillati > Actinomycetota > Actinomycetes > Kitasatosporales > Streptomycetaceae > Kitasatospora > Kitasatospora sp. NPDC127060. Next base: position 50,168 of record NZ_JBHXEG010000064.1, on the reverse strand, counting down.
CCCTCGACCTCGGACACAACCTGTTCACCGAGGTGCCCGCCGAACTGACCCGGCTCACCTGGCTCCGGGACTTCCTCTACCTGCACGACAACCAGCTGACCAGTCTGCCGGACGGCCTCGGCCTGCTCACCCGGCTGCGCTACCTCAACGTCGGCGAGAACCGGCTCACCGAACTCCCCTTCTCCATCGGCAAGATGGCCGAGCTGGTCGAACTGCGTGCCCAGCACAACCGGCTCACCGCCCTGCCGGAGTCCATCGGCGCCCTCGGTGAACTGCGCGAACTGTGGCTGCGTGGCAATGAGTTGACCGCCCTGCCGGCCTCTTTCAAGCTGCTCTCCGAACTGCGCGAGCTGGAACTGCGGGAGAACGCCCTCGGCGAACTGCCCGCCGTGCTCGCCGGGCTGCCGAAGCTGCGCCGGATCGACCTCCGCACCAACGGGATCACCGAACTGCCCGACTGGCTGGCCGATCCGGCGGCGCTGCCCGCGCTGGAGAAGCTCGACCTGCGGTGGAACGACGTGCAGGTGCCGGACCACCTGATGGAGGCGCTCACCGAGCGTGGCTGCATGGTCCTGATGTGAGCCGGCCTGATGTGAGCCGGCCCGTGAAGATCAACGCGGATAAAGATCAACGCGGGCGCAGGCGAGCTGCTAGCGTGGAAGGCATGAAGCGCGCTGCACTCGCCACGACGACGCCGGAAAGAGTCCCGGCGCGCTGACTGCTGACCAAGTCCGAAGCCCCGGGGCGAGTGCCCCGGGGCTTCGTCGTTCCCGGCTCCACTCGCCCACCCGTCCCGAGTGGAGACCACCATGAACGCGCAGCCCGTCCAGCCCGTCCAGGACCGGCCCGTCAACGACCGGCCCGCAAACGACCACCGCAGGCTCGGCCGCGAGCTGGACCTGTTCGACACCGACCCGCTGATGGGCTCCGGCCTGCCGTACTGGCTGCCCGACGGCGCCGCGATCCGGCACACCCTGGAGGAGTTCATCCGTGGCCGGGAGCGCCGGGCCGGCTACCGCCACGTCTACTCGCCGGTGCTCGGCAAGCGCGAGCTGTACGAGATCTCCGGCCACTGGGACCACTACCGCGAGGACATGTTCCCACCGATGGAACTCGGCTCGGAGGAGATGGTGCTGCGGCCCAGCCTGTGTCCGCACCATGCGCTGATCTTCCGCTCCCGCCCGCACAGCTACCGGGAACTGCCGCTGAGGATGGCCGAGTTGGGCGGCATGTACCGCTCCGAGCTGTCCGGCGTGCTCGGCGGGCTGACCAGGGTCCGGGCGATCCAGCTGAACGACGCCCACGTCTTCTGCACCCCGGAGCAGGCCGCCGACGAGGCGGTCGCCGCCCTGGAGCTGATCGGCGAGGCGCACCGCGCGCTCGGCATCGTGCCGGTCCGCTACCGGCTCTCGCTGCCAGGCGAGGGCGGCAAGTACGTCGCCGACCCGGAACTGTGGCGCCGGGCCACCGCACTGCTGACCGATGTGCTGGAGCGCTCCGGGGTGCCGTTCGAGGCGGCCGAGGGCGAGGCCGCGTTCTACGGGCCCAAGATCGACGTGCAGATCGCCGACGGCGCCGGGCGCGAGTTCACCCTCTCCACCGTGCAGATCGACTTTCACCAGCCCGAGCGCTTCAACCTGCACTACATCGGCCCGGACGGCGCCAAGCACCGCCCGGTGATGGTGCACCGCAGCGTGATCGGCAGCGTCGAACGGGTGGTCGCCCATCTGATCGAGCTGTACGGCGGGGCGTTCCCGGCCTGGCTGGCACCGGCCCAGGTGGTGCTGGTGCCGATCTCCGAGGCCGAGGTTCCGCAGGCCGAGCGGCTGCGGCAGCGCTGCCTGGACCTCGGGCTGCGGGCCGAGGTCGCCGGGCCCGAGCACGGCACCCTCGGCGCCCGGATCCGGGAGGCCCGGCTGGTGCCCTACCAGGCGGTGATCGGCGCCATGGAGGCGGCGGACGACCGGGTCGCGCTGCGGCTACGGGACGGCCGCCGGCTGGAGCCGATGCCGGCCGAGGAGGCCTGGAGCCGGATCGGCGCGCTGGTCGCCGATTGCAGCGCCGAGCTGTGGCGGCACGCTGCGGCCCGGTGAGCCGGGAGCATACGTACGACTAGTGCGGTGAGCGGTGTGTCGGCGGGGCCGGGGGCGGCGGCCGCCCGTCGAATGGGTGCGGCGGGCCGGTCCACGGCCGCCGCCGTCCCCGTGCGTCCCATCGTTCCGGAGGTGTCCATGCGCGGCTCGCGCAGGTTCGTCGCTCCCGTCCTCACCGTCTGTCTCGCCCTCGCCGGTGCCGTCGCAGCGGCCTCGCCGAGCTCGGCCGGGCTCCGCCCGCTGCCGATCCCGGAGGTCCAGTACTGCGCCGCCGTGCTCGGGCATCTGCCCGGTGTCGGCGGCGCCTCCCCGGTGCTCGGCCGGGCCTGCTCGTCGGACTCCCGCGCCGACGCGCTCGCCCGGGCCGACGGCCGCACCCGCACGGCCGAGGAGCCGGCCGACCGGACGCTGCTGCTGGAGGAGTTCAAGGACGTCGACTACGGTGGCGGCGTCATCTACTCCTTCTTCGGCGACGCCGGCGGCTGCGACGGCACCGGCTACCACCTGGTCAACTACTTCGACGTGGCGCTGAGCGTCTCCTCGATGAAGGGCTACAACAACTGCAACGCCGTCCACCTCTGGTCGACCCTCAGTGTGGAGAAGACCATGGACCTTCCGGCGGCCCAGCTGGGCGCGAACTTCAACGACGCGGTCCGTGAGCTGCAGGTCTTCCACCGCTGAGGCTCCGACCGCGATCGCGGCGATGGCCGTGGCCGTCCGTGGCCGTCCGTGGACGGCCACGGTCCCGGTGGTCCCGGTGGTCCCGACGGCCCCGTACGGTCAGTAGGACTGCAGCTCGATCAAGTGGCCCTCGGGGTCGCGCAGATGGGCGCTGCGCAGGCCGGGGCCCCATTCGGGGCGGTCGGCGGCCGGGGCGGCCAGGGTGCCACCGTGGGCGAGGCAGAGGGCGAGGGCCGCGTCGACGTCCTCGACCCGCAGGACCAGCATCGCAGAGTCCTGGACGGGGGCCTCGGGGCGGGCGGGCAGGCCGGTGGTGCCGAGGACGGCGGCCATCGAGGCGCGGTCGAAGAGGGTCAGCACGGCCTGCTCGTCGACGTCCCAGTTGGCGTACGGGCCTTCGGGCGTGCCCTTGACCAGGGTGGCGCCGGTGAGCGCGGGGAGCACGGCGCGGTAGAAGCCGAAGCAGTCGGCGAAACGGGTGACGAGCAGTCGGGGGTAGAGGGCGTCCACGGGTGAACTCCTGAGCCGGGAATAGTGGGTCGGCGCCCACTGTAGGGAGTGGCCATAGAATGTCGCCATGGCCTCCGAGCACCCCGAGCACCCCGAGCGTCCAGAGCACTCCGAGCGTCCAGAGCACTCCGAGCTTTCCGAGAACCCCGGGTACCCCGCCCCGAGCGACGCACTGCCGCCGACCCTGGTGGACCTCAGCACCTTCCTGCTGGCCCGGATCGGCCGGACGGCGCGCGGCCGGCTCGCCGAGCAGCTCGCCGAACGCGGGCTGCGGCTCTGGGACATGGCCGTGCTGGCCGCGCTCGCCGACTTCGGGCCGCATGCCCAGCGGGACTTGGTGCGGCGACTCGGCGTCGACCCGAGCGACCTCGCGAAGGTCGCCGACCAGCTCGGCGCGGCCGGGTACGTCGAACGCACCCGGGACCAGGCGGACCGGCGGCGGGTCTCCGTCTCGGTCACGGACACCGGGCGGGCGCTGCTGGCCGAACTGGAGGCGCAGGCACGGTGGGTGCAGGACGAGGTGCTGGCGCCGCTGGTCCCGGCGGAGCGGCTGCTGCTGCAGGAACTGTTGCTGAAGGTGAGCCAGGGGCCGGCGTTGCGGCGCGGCGCGGTGTGACCCCGAGGGCGGGGCGCGCTCCTCGGGGCCGCGCGTACTCCACGGGCCGCGCGTACTCCTCAGCCGGAGGCCGCCCCGGGGCGGCGGGCGCCCGCGAACTCGCCCGCCCAGCGCGGGAGGTCGAGCACCTTCTCGAGCCGGGCCACCAGGGTGCCGGTGCGCTCGGCGTGGATCATCGCGCCGTCGCCCGCGTAGATGCCGACGTGGTGCAGCGGCGCGTCCGGGCGGGAGAAGAACAGCAGGTCGCCGGGGGCGAGCGCGTCGCGTTCGACCGGGGCGCTCCGGTTGAACTGGGCCACCGTGTAGTGCCCGAGTTCGACGGTGCCGTGGCTGGCGCGGTACCAGCAGTACAGGGACAGCCCGCTGCAGTCGAAGCCGACCGTGCTCTCGCCCTGGCACACGCCGTTGAGGTAGCCGTTCTCCTCGTCGCAGAAGCCGAGGCTCGGGCCCAGCCGGTCGCCGCCGCCCCAGGCGTACGGGATGCCGACCTGCGCCTCGGCGACGTCGGCGACCAGGCGGCCGAGGGTGGCGGCGGTGAGTGGGTCCGCGGCGGAGCCGGACGCGCCTGCGGCGAGGGCGGATTGGGCCCCGGCGGGTTGAGCCCCGGCGGGTTGGGCCCCGGCGGCGAGGGCCGGAGCGAGGCCCGCACCGAGGGCGAGGCCGAGCATGCGGCGGCGGGCGACTCCGGAGGCCTGGTCGTGGCCGGGCGGTCGGGATTCCATTGGTCGGCTCTCCTGGGCTGGTCGCGGGAAATGGGCACGGGCCGCACCAGGATCGCGGTCCGGCGGCATCGTCCGCCATCACCCGTAACGGTGAATCGTGGTCACACGGGCCTTGGCGGGAGCGGGAGTTCACCGGAAAACGGTTTGACGGTCGTTCGGGAGGGACCAACGATGGGCGCGAACGTTCGGTGACGATCCTCGGAGGCCTCATGAACAACGTCGTCAAGCTGGTCCGCAATACCCGGCTGACCCAGGCCGTCGACTACGCCTACGCGGCGGTGGTCGACGCCCCGACGCGCTCGCTCTGGCTGGCCGGGGCCTGCCCGCTGGACGAGGAGGGGCGCACCGTCGCCGTCGGGGACTACGAGGGCCAGGCCCACCAGGTGATGCGCAATCTGATAACCGTGCTGGAGGACGCGGGTGCGGGAGTCACGGACATCGCCCGGACCACCGTGTACGTCGCCTCCGGCGATCAGGCGGACTTGGTGAAGGTCTGGAACGTGTACCGGGAGTACCTGGGGGCGCATGACGCCCCCAGCACTCTGGTCGGCGTTTCGGTGCTCGGCTACCACGACCAGCTGGTGGAGGTGGAGGCGGTGGCCGTGCTGCCCTGACGGGCCCGGGGGGTCGGGGCTCAGGAGCTCGGGGGCTCCGTCGGTCCCGGCTGGGTCGGTCCTGGCTCGGTCGGTCCCGGGCTCAGGAGGAGGCTGCGGCGAGCAGGGCGTCCAGCTTCCGGTAGCCCTCTACCACGCCGCGCTCCATGCCGCTGGCCAGGATCGCGTCCCGGGCCGCCAGGCTGTCGACCACCGACAGGATGGTGACGCGGGTGCGGCCCTCACCGACGGGTTCGAAGACGGCGGTGTCCAGCGAGACGCCGTCCGGCACGCCCTCGAAGGTGAAGGTCTGGACGAGCCGGGTGGCCGGCCGGACTTCGTGGAAGGAGCCGTAGAAGGCGGCGACCGGTCGGCCCTCGCGGTGCATGGAGTAGCGGTAGTGGCCGCCGGTGCGGGGCTCCCAGTCGTCGATCTTCATGTCGAGGTCGTCGGGGCCGAGCCACTGGGCGACCAGCTGGGGCTCGATCCAGGCCCGGAACACCCGATCCTGCGGGGCGTCGAACTCGCGGACGATCCGGATGGTGGGCAGCGTCGGGTCCGCCTCGATGCGGGTCTGGTGACCGGTGGTGGAGGTCATCACGGGGCTCCTTCGGTGTGCCGGGGACGGTCGGGGTGGCTGGAGGTGTCCGGGGCGTGCGGACCGGCCGGCTTCGGTTCCGCGCCGGTGCCGGCCCTGGTGTACGCGCCGGTGTCCGGGCCGGGTTCCGCGTCGACCTCCGGGTCGGCTTCGGCCATGGCCGCGAGGACGGCATCCAGGCGGCCGAAGCGGGCCTCGGCCTGGCGGCGGTAGCGCTCGATCCAGCCCGTCATCAAGTCGAACACCTGCGGCTCCAGGTGGCACGGCCGCCGCTGGGCGTCCCGGCTGCGGCTGACCAGTCCGGCCTCCTCCAGCACCTTGAGGTGCTTGGAGACGGCCTGCACGGACATCGCGTAGGACTCCGCCAGTTCACCCACGGTCGCGTCCCGGACCGAGAGCCGGGCCACGATGTCGCGCCGGGTGGGATCGGCCAGGGCGACGAACGCCCGGGAGAGCTGGTCGACGGCCACCGCACACCTCTGTTCATCCACAACCGATTGGTTGAGGACAACGCTACTCCGGCCCGTCCCCTTCCTCAACCGTTTGGTTGCGGAAGGGGTGGAGGTGGGTTTCAGGTGGAAGTAGTTCACAGGAAGAAAACCGATCGTTCGGTTTCTGGGTGATAGCGCCGGGCGGTAGCCGTGTTCGTCGGCGGATCTCCGGTGAGGTGGAGGTGTGACTTCCGGTTGTCCGGTCGGGATCTGACGGACTGTAGGAGAGGGCATGTGGGACGAGTGGGGAAGGAGAGAAGGAGTCGGCTGATTCCTCGACATCGTCTTGTCGCCCGTAGGTGGCCCATAGCTAAGATACGGGGTGTTTGGTTTTGTTTTTCCGGAACTCAGGGCGGGGTGGTCGCGGTGGTACGGCAGGAACGGGCGCTCCGGACCCGTCGGCTGATCCTGGAGGCCGCGGCGTCGGTGTTCGACGAGTTCGGCTACGAGGGTGCCACCATCGGGGAGGTGGTCTCCCGGGCGGGTGTGACGCGAGGTGCGGTGTATTTCCACTTCGCCTCGAAGCGGGATCTCGCGCACGGCGTCGTCGAGGAGCAGTTCGTCCAGGACGGAGTGCCCGAACGCAGCTGCAAACTCCAGGAGTTCGTGGATACCGGAATGGTGGTCGCGCATCTGATGCCGCGTGACCCGCTGCTCAGTGCGGGCGCCCGGCTCACGCTCGGCCAGGACGTGTTCGAGGACCTCGGCGGCGGTGCGATCCCCGGTTGGATCAGCCGGATGGAGGCGCTGCTGGTGGCCGCCGGCGAGCGCGGCGAATTGCTGCCGCACGTCGTCCCAGCCGACACGGCATGGCTGATCACCGCGGCCTGGACGGGAGTTCAGATCCAGTCGCAGAAGCTCTCCGCTCGGGCCGACCTGGAACTCCGGGTGTCCGGCCTGTTCCAGCACCTGATGCCGAGCGTCGCGGTGCCCGGGGTGCTGGGCTCGCTGCAGATGGGGCCGGACCGTGGCGCCCAGGTGGTCGCCGAGGTCGCGGCGGCCGGGCGGGCGGAGGAGGGCGGCGACGGCCGGCCGGTGCAGTCGGGAGCCGAGGTCGGGGCGGTCGCGGGCGGGGTCGGCGTGGGCTGACCGGACCGGCGGGCGAATTGGCGGCGGCGCGGGATCCACGGGGGTCCGACGCCGCCTTCGGTGTGCCCCGGCGTGGTCGCGGTGGGTGACGATTCGCTGGCGGTGGGCGCCCTGGGGGCCTTGCTGCTGCCCTGCCTCGTGCCGCCGGGTACCTCGGGCGGGTACCTCGGGCGGCCGCTGGTGCCCAGCCGGCCTCAGGCCGTCCGCGGCCGTCCGCGGCCGAGGGGTCGAATGTCAGTGCGGCTCGCCATGATGGCGGTATGAAGGACGCAGCCGCCACGGCCACCACCCCTGCCGCTCCAGCCACTCCTGCCGCTCCCGCAACGTCGGAGGCCTACGCCGACGCCGTCGCCACCGCCGTACGGGCGGCCGCGGCGTACTACGCCGACGGCTCCACGCCGCTGGGGGACGACGAGTACGACGCGCTGGTCCGGGCGATCGAGGCCTACGAGCGCGAGCACCCCGACCAGGTGCTGCCGGAGTCGCCCACCGGCAAGGTGGCCGGCGGCGCGGCCGTCGGCGACGTCCCGCACAGCACGCCGATGCTCTCGCTCGACAACGTCTTCTCGGCCGAGGAGCTGGAGTCCTGGGCCGCAGGGCTGGAGCGCAGACTCGGCCGACCGGTCGCCGCCTGGTGCGTCGAGCCCAAGCTGGACGGCCTAGCCGTCGCCGCCCGCTACCGGGCCGGCCGGCTCACCCAGGTGCTCACCCGCGGCGACGGCCTGGCCGGGGAGGACATCACCCACGCGGCGGACGCCGTGCTCGGCCTGCCCGCCCGGCTGGCCGAACCACTCGACGTCGAACTGCGCGGCGAGGTGCTGCTCACCCACGAACAGTTCGAACAGGCCAACGCCGTCCGCACCGCCCACGGCGCCACCCCGTTCGCCCACCCGCGCAGCGGCGCCGCCGGCACCCTGCGCGCCAAGGACCGCCCCTACCGGGTAGAACTCACCTTCTTCGGCTACGACGCCCACGGCCTGCCCGGACTCGGCCACGCCGAGTTGCTCGCCCGCGTCGCCGAACTCGGCGCCAACACCGCCGCCACCACCCAGGCCGCGCCCCGCCGCTGCGCGACCCTCGCCGAGGCCGAGCAGCGGGTCGAGGAGATCGCAGCCCTGCGCGCCGCGCTGCCGTTCGGCATCGACGGTGTGGTCGTCAAGGCGGACGCGGTCGCCGACCAGGAGCAGGCCGGCTCCGGCTCCCGGGCGCCGCGCTGGGCCGTTGCCCGCAAGCTCCAGGCCCAGCACAAGGTCACCCGGCTGCTCGGGGTGGAGTGGAACGTCGGACGCACCGGGATCATCGCGCCCCGGGCAGTGCTCGACCCGGTGGTCATCGACGGCGTCACCGTCACCTACGCGACCCTGCACAACCCCGCCGACATCGAGCGCCGCGGGCTGATGATCGGCGACCAGGTGTTCGTCTACCGCGCCGGGGACGTCATCCCGCGGGTGGAGGCGCCGCTGGTCGACGAGCGCACCGGCGCCGAGCAGCCGATCGCCTTCCCCGAGGTCTGCCCGCGCTGCGGCGACGCCATCGACCGGGCCGAGCAGCGCTGGCGCTGCGTGCGCGGCCGGGGCTGCCAGGCCGTCGCCTCGGTGATCTACGCGGCCGGGCGCGACCAGCTCGACATCGAGGGCCTCGGTGGCACCCGGGCCGTCCAACTGGTCGAGTCCGGGCTGGTCGCCGACCTCGCCGACCTCTTCACCCTGACCAAGGAGCAACTGCTCACCCTGGAGCGGATGGGCGAGACCAGCGCCGACAACCTGCTCGCCGCCGTCGAGACCGCCCGCACCCGCCCGCTGAACCGGGTGTTCTGCGCGCTCGGCATCCGCGGCACCGGTCGGACGATGTCCCGCCGGATCGCCGCGCACTTCGGCAGCATGGCCGCGATCCGGGCCGCCGACGCCGAGGCGCTGGCGGGTGTGGACGGCATCGGGGCGGAGAAGGCGGCCGTGATCGTGGCCGAACTCGCCGAGGTGGCGGCGCTGTTGGACCGGCTGACGGAGCAGGGCGTGGGGACGGAGGTCACCGAGCCGGTGGTCGCGGTGGCGGCAGCGGCGGCTGCGGGCCCGGCGGCGGAGGGGGCGGCGGCCGGCCCGCTGGCAGGGCAGAGCGTGGTGGTGACCGGCAGCATGACCGGCGCCCTCGCCGACCTCTCCCGCAACGAGATGAACGAGCTGATCGAACGCGCGGGCGGCAAGGCCTCCTCCTCGGTGTCCAAGCGCACCAGCCTGCTGGTCGCGGGCGAGAAGGCGGGCTCCAAGCGTGCCAAGGCGGAGGAGCTCGGGGTGCCGGTCGCCACCCCGGAGGAGTTCGCCGTCCTGGTGGCCGACTTCCTGGGGTGAGGCCGTCGGCCGGAGGCCCGATCATGGTCGGTGCGGGTGCGGTAGGGTGACCGACGCTGAACACGATTGCGAACCAGGGAGGTGAGACCCATTACCGGTATGTCCGAGCGGGTGCTCCCGGAGCGCGGCCGTGCGGGCGCACCGCGCGGATAGCGCGGGCGCGCCGACGCGGCGTCGGCCCTGGCGGGAGCCCTGACGGAGTCCTCCGTTCTCCTCCTGTTCTGCCCAAGGGGTTCCCTTTGCCGATCTTCGCCTCCGCTGCTCTCCGTTCCTCCGTCGTCTCCCGACTGCGCACCGCCGGTTGTGTGTTCGCCGAGGACGAGGCGCGGATCCTGCTCTCCGCCGCCGCCACACCCGCCGAACTGGCCGTCATGGTCCGAGCCCGCGCCCAGGGTCGGCCGCTCGAGCACGTCGTCGGCTGGGCCGAGTTCGCCGGGCTGCGGATCGCCGTCGACTCCGGCGTGTTCGTGCCGCGCCGGCGCAGCGAGTTCCTGGCCGCCGAGGCCGCCCGACTGGCCGGGCCCGGCGCCGTGGTGGTCGACCTGTGCTGCGGCAGCGGCGCCCTCGGCGCCGCCGTGGCGGCCGGCGCCGGACACCCCGTCGAGCTGTACGCCGCCGACCTGGACCGGTCCGCCGTCCACTGCGCCCGCCGCAACCTGGCCGGCACGGGCGCCCGGGTCTTCGAGGGCGACCTGTTCGACGCGCTGCCCGACGCGCTGCGCGGGCGGGTGGCGGTGCTGATCGCCAACGTCCCGTACGTACCGACCGGCGACCTCGAACTGCTGCCGCCCGAGGCCCGGTTGCACGAGGCGAGGCCCGCGCTGGACGGCGGGGCGGACGGATTGGACGTGCTGCGCCGGGTGGCCGTGGCGGCGCCGGGGTGGCTGGCGGCGGGTGGGGCGCTGCTCTTCGAGACCAGTGAGCGCCAGGCAGTCGCCGCCCTGGCGGTGGTCCGGGCGGCGGGCCTGGCGGCGGAGGTGAGGCGCGAGGAGGAACTGGACGCCACCGTGGTCATGGCGACGAGGAGCTGACCAGTCGGCCGCCCGCGCCGGCCCGTAGCCGGTGCCTCCCGTAGCGGGCGCAGCCCGGGCCGGTGCCGGGTCGGGCCCGCCGGGTAGCACCCCGGCGGGCCCGGGCACGGTGTTGCGCCGTCAGACCTGGTAGCGGTTCGGGGCGAGCAGGTGCAGGTGCTCGGCGACCCAGTCGGAGGTGCGCCGCAGCCCCTCGTCCAGGCCCACCAGCGGCTGCCAGCCCGCCAGTTCGCGCGCCTTGCGGTTGTCGGACAGCAGCCGCTCGACCTCGCTGCCGCCCGGGCGCAGCCGGCTCGGGTCGACGACGATCTCGGCGTCCCGGCCGGAGGCGACGATCAGGGCCTTGGCGAGGTCGCCGATGGACACCTCGCTGCCGGTGCCGAGGTTGACGACCTCGCCGAGCGCGCGGTCGGCCCGGGCGACGGCCAGGAAGCCCTCGGCGGTGTCGGTCGCGTAGGTGAAGTCGCGGGTCGGGGTGGTCGAGCCGAGCCTGACCTCCCGTGCGCCTGAGTGGAGTTGGGCCAGCACGGTGGGGATCACCGCGCGGGCGGACTGCCGCGGGCCGTAGGTGTTGAACGGGCGGACCACCGCGACCGGCAGCTCGAAGGTGTGCCAGTAGGACAGCGCCATCATGTCCGCGCCGATCTTCGAGGCGGAGTAGGGGGACTGCGGCTGGAGCGGGTGCCGCTCGTCGATCGGCGCGGTGATCGCCGTCCCGTACACCTCGCTGGTGGAGGTGTGGACCAGTCGGGCGCCGTGCCGCAGGCAGGCGGCGGCGACGTTGTGGGTGCCGACGACGTTGGTCTGCACGTACGCCTCGGGCGCCTGGTAGCTGTAGGGGATGCCGATCAGCGCGGCGAGGTGGAAGACGGTGTCGCAGCCGGCGACCGCGTCCAGGACCCGGCCGTAGTCCCGGACGTCACCGGCGTACATCTCCACGGAGGGGTCCGGCTGGGCCAGGTAGTGGGCCAGGTACCCGCGCTCGGCGTACGGCTTGTAGTGCACCAGGGCCCGGACGCGGGCGCCGCGGGCGACCAGCAGGTCGACCAGGGTGCTGCCGATGAAGCCCTCGGCGCCGGTGACGAGGACGCTCCGCCCGCTCCAGTCCTGTGCCACGTCGGGGGTGTCGAAGTCGGTCATGGGGGTTCCTCCGTAGGGTGTTCGGAATCGACCGGGCGTCGATCGGCCGGGTGTCGATCGGCCGGGTGTCGATCGGCCGGGTGTCGATCGGTCGGGAGTCAGTGGACGGACGGGGTGGTGACGGAAGGCTGCTCGGGCTCGGGCGCCGGCGTGCGGCCGATGACGCGCAGCACCTTGGCCGCCAGCAGGTCGGCGGCCCGGGCGTGGTCGCCCGGATCGGCCGCCCGCTCCATCGCGGCCAGTCGGGCCGGGTCGGCGAGCAGCGGCTCCACCAGCGCGGCCAGTCGGTCGCCGGTGCACTCGCCGTCCGCCAGCAGCAGGCCGGCGCCCGCGTCGGAGAGGACGCGCGCGTTGTGGGTCTGGTGGTCGTGCGGCGCGTGCGGATAGGGCACCAGCACGGCGGGGATCCGGAGGCTGGACAGTTCGGCGACGGTGGCCGCGCCGGAGCGGCACACCATGAGGTCGGCCGCCGCGTAGGCGAGGTCCATCCGGTCCAGGTACGCGACCGCGTGCGCCGTCGGGTTCCCCGCCAGCGCGGCCGTCACCTGCGCCAGCGCGGCCGGGCCGGTCTTGATCAGCAGCCGTCGGTCGGTGCGGTGGCGCCAGCGCGCGGCCAGCTCGACGGCGGCCGCGGTGAGCCGGGCGGCGCCGAGGCTGCCGCCGTTGAAGACCAGCAGCCGCACGTCGTCCGGAACGCCGAAGTGCCGCCGGGCCTCGGCCCGCAACGCCGCCCGGTCGAGCCGGGCGACGGCGCCGACCAGCGGCATTCCGACGGTCTGCGCCGACCGGCCGGCGGGCAGGTGCTCGCGGGTGCGGTCGAAGGCGAGCGCGATGTGCGGGGTGAGCCGGGCGGCGAAGCGGTTGGCCCGGCCGGGCACCGCGTTCGACTCGTGCACCACGCTGGGCAGCCCGGCCATCCGGGCACCGACGATCACCGGCGCGCTCGGGTAGCCGCCCATGCCGACCGCCACCTGCGCGCCCTGCGCCCGCAGGATCTCGCGGCAGTCCCGGCCGGAGCGCAGCAGCGCCGCGGGCAGCAGGTAGCGGCGCGGGCCGAGGGAGGCGTCGAAGGGGATCATGTCGACGGTGTGCAGCCGGTAGCCGGCCTGCGGGATCAGGGTGGTCTCCAGCCCGCGCTCGGTGCCCACGAAGGAGATCACCGCCCGGGGGTCGGCCCTGCGCAGTGCCTCGGCCAGCGCGAGGCCGGGGTAGATGTGCCCGCCGGTGCCGCCGGCGCCGATCACCACCGACAGGGGGCGGTCGTTCTGGTGGCCGTGACGGCCGTGTTCTGTCCGCATGCCGTAAACCCTGCTGAGGCCGTCTAAGAGACTTCTCAGAGTCGTTTTGAGAGGGTTGTCCGCATGAGCAACGGGCAGAGGGTGTTGGTCGTCGACGACGATCCCGAGGTGCGCGCCGCGGTCGAGGACGGGCTGACGGTCGAGGGCTACCAGGTGCGCGGCGCCGCCGACGGGCTGGCGGCGCTGAGCGAGGTGGCCGGCTGGCAGCCCGACGCGATGGTGCTGGATCTGCTGATGCCCGTCCTCGACGGTCTGGCGGTCTGCCGCCGACTGCGGGCGCTCGGCGACCGGATCCCGATCCTGGTGCTGACCGCGCGCGACTCGGTGAGCGACCGCGTCGACGGCCTCGACGCGGGTGCCGACGACTACCTGGTCAAGCCCTTCGCCCTGGACGAACTGACCGCCCGGCTGCGCGCCCTGCTGCGGCGCAGCGCTCCGCCGGTCGAGGAGCCCGGCTACCGCTTCGCCGACCTGGAGGTCGACCCGGTCACCCGGACCGGGAACCGGGCCGGGCGGCCGCTGGAGTTCTCGCGCACCGAGTTCGCCCTGCTGGAGGCCCTGCTGCGGCACCCCGGACAGGTGCTCCCGCGCGAGATGATCATGGAGCGGGTGTGGGGCGCCGACTTCGGCCCGGACTCCAACTCGCTGGCCGTGTACGTCGGATACCTGCGCCGCAAGCTGGAAGCCGGCGGCGAACCGAGACTGGTGCACACCGTGCACGGGGTCGGCTACCGACTGGACCGGGCCTGAGGTGCGGGCGGACAGCTCCGGGGCACGGGCACGGGCAGGGGCGAGGGCGAGGGCGCGGGCGAGGGGAGCGGGTTCGCGGGCGCACGCCCGCTGGCGGCGCCGGCGGCCGCTGCGCACCCGGCTCGCACTCGCCTGCACCGCCGCGGTCGCCGTGGCCACGCTGGGCATCAGCGCGGCCGCGTTCAGCATCGTGCGCTACGAACTGAACCACCAGCTCGACCAGCACCTCACCCAGCAGGCCACCCAGGTGCAGCAGCAGTACCGCAACCAGGGCCCGCAGGTCGTCTACGGCGAGTGCAACTACCTCGCCGCCCCGGCCTGCACGCAGATCGTCTCCGGTGACCCCGCGAAGGCGCCGAACGAGCCGTACCTGCTGCCCGTCACCCAGGCCACCCGGCAGGTCGCCGAGCGGCAGCGGGCCGGCTACTTCACCGACCTGACGATCGGCGGCCATCCGGCCCGGATGCTCACCACGCCGATGATCGCGGCGCCGCCCGGCACCCGGCAGGCCGTCCAGGTCGCGCTGCGCACCGACAGCGTCCAGGAGGCGGTGCGGCAGGCCGCGGAGCTGATGGCGGCCGTCGCGGCGGCCGGTGTGCTGCTGGCCGCCGCGCTCGGGCTCACGGTGGCCCGCACGGCCCTCGCCCCGGTGGCCCGGCTGACCCGCACCGCCGAGCGGATCGCCGCCACCCGGGACGCGGGGCTTCGGATCGAGCTGCCGCCGGGGCGCCGGGAGGACGAACTGACCAGACTGGCCGGCAGTTTCAACACCATGCTCGGCGAACTGGAGCAGTCGGTGGCCGCCCAGCGCAGGCTGGTCGCCGACGCCTCGCACGAACTCCGCACCCCGCTGACCGCGCTCCGCACCAACGCCGAACTCCTGTCGCGCGCCGACCGGTTGACCGACAGCCAGCGCGACCGGGCGGCGGCCGCACTGCACCGCCAACTGCGAGAGGTGACCGGGCTGGTGAACGACCTCATCGAACTGGCCCGCGACGAGGAGCCGCTGCCGCTGCTCGAACAGGTCGCGTTCGGCCAGCTCGTCGCCCACTGCGTGGACACCGCCCGCGACCACTGGCCGGCGACCGTCTTCGCCCTGGACGACGACTCCGCCGAGCGCACCGTCGCGGGCGTACCGGCCCGGCTGGTCCGGCTGTGCTCCAACCTGCTGGACAACGCGGCCAAGTTCAGCCCCCCGGGCGCCGCCGTCGAGGTCCGCCTCGGCCACGGGCACGACCGGCTGGAACTGACCGTCCGCGACCACGGCCCCGGCATCGCCCCCGAAGACCTCCCGTACGTCTTCGACCGCTTCTACCGGGCCTCCGCGGCCCGCGCCCTCCCCGGCTCCGGCCTGGGCCTCGCGATGGCCCGCCAGATCGCCCACGCCCACGGTGCCACCCTCACCGCCGAGTCCGCCCCGGGCGGTGGCGCGCTGTTCCGGCTGCGCCTGCCGGCCGGCTCCTGAGGCTGTATGAAGCCGGGGTCCTGGGGCCGTACGAAGTCGGATCCCGAGCCCGAACGAAGCCAGGTCCTGGGACCGTACGAAGGAGGGCCGCCCCGGCCACCGCACCCCCGTCGCGGTGCCCGGGGCGGTGGCTCAGAGCGCGGCGCCGTACACGTGGTCGACCGGGACGGTGAGCAGCACCCGGCGGTCGGCGACCATCGCCGCACGGTACTCCGCCCAGTCGGGGTGCTCCCCGGCGGCGCGGCGGTAGTAGTCGACCAGGGCCTCGACCTCCGGTCCGTCCGGGTCGGTGCCCGGGCCGGTGAGGGTGGCGACGCCCTCGGCGGTGGCCCAGGAGCGGCCGTCCGGCCCGGTCACCTCCAGGCTGACCCGCGGGTCCCGGCGGAGGTTCGCGGTCTTCGCCAGGCCGTCCCGGGTGGAGATCAGGATGGCGTTCGCGGATCGGTCGTAGAACGGCAGAACGGGGGAGAGCTGGGGCCGCCCGTCCGCCTTGATGGTGGCCAGGATGCCGAGGCGGCTCTGTGCGAGCAGGGCGTACGGGTCGTGAGCAGTGGCGGTCATGGGAGCATCATCGGGCCTCACACCGGTGTGAAGGTCAAGGCGCGGCATACGTGTTGCGGTGCCGGCGCGGGATTGACCCCGAAAGATGAGGAATCGCGGAATCGCCGGTGGCGGGCGCCGCCCGGGGTCCAGGGTCGGGAGGCGACAGGATGTGACGATCCGTCACCGAGCGCTGATCCGGGCGCTGGGCGCAGCGCCGGTCCGACCCGAGGGAGCACTGCACGATGGCTGCCGACTACCGGCCCCGGGAACTGCTGGAGTTCTCCGACGACCTGCACCACGAGGGCGTCCCCGCGTGGTCGGGAGCGCCCCGCGTGGTCGGACCGGGGCGGTGGTCAGGTGGGTTCCGGGGTGCGGACGGCCGCGGCGAGCACGGCGGCCGTCCGCCGGACATCCGCCTCCGTGGTGCGCCAGTTGCTGAACGCCGCGCGCAGGGCGGGCCGGCCGGCGTAGCGGGTCGGGGTGAGGAAGGCCTGGCCGGAGATCCGGGCGGCGAGGGCGGCCAGCCGTTCGGGCGTGGGGTCCGCGGCGAGGGTGAAGCAGACGACGTTGAGGCGCACCGGGGCGAGCAGGCGCAGGCCGTCGATCGCGCTGATCGCCTCGCCCAGCGCCCGGGCGCCGGCGGTGCAGCGCTCCACGATCTCCCGGTGCCCGGCCCGGCCGTAGGCGCGCAGGGTGAACCAGGCGGCCAGGGCGCGCAGCCGGTGGGAGTTCTCCGGCGTCAGGTGCACCAGGTCCGGGTGGTCGCCGACCGGGCCGAGGTAGGCGGCGGCGTTCTGGAAGACCCGGGCCTGGAGGTCGCGGCGGCGGGTGAACTGCACGGCGCTGTCGTACGGGACGTTGAGCCACTTGTGCAGGTCCACGCAGACCGAGTCGGCGAGGTCCAGCCCGGCCACCAGCTCCGCGTGCTGAGGGGAGAGCGCGGCGAAGGCGCCGAAGGCGGCGTCCACGTGCAGCCAGAACCGGTAGCGCTCGCGGAGCGCGGCGATCGCCCGTAGGTCGTCGAAGTCGACGGTGTTCACGGTGCCCGCGTTGGCGACCACGACGCACGGGCCGTCGACCTCGGCGAGCGCCCGCTCCAGCGCGGCCACGTCCACCGCCTCCCGGCCGGGCAGGGCGGGGACGGTGGTCAGCGCGGTACGGCCCAGGCCCAGGACGGACAGGGCCTTGGACACGCTGGAGTGCGCGCCGCCCGACAGCACCCGCACCCGGCCCAGCGCGGCGACCCCGTCCTCGGCCACGTCCACCCCGAGCCGTTCGCCCAGCCACTCCCGGGCGATCGCCAGGCCGACCGTGTTGGACATGGTGGCGCCGCTGACGAAGGTGCCGCTGTGCGCGGGGGAGAGCCCGAACAGCGCGCGCAGCCAGCCGACCGTCTCGCGCTCCAGGTGCTGGCCGGCCGGGTCGAGCGAGGAGTTGGAGTTCTGGTCGGCGGTCGCGGTGAGCCAGTCGCCCACCAGGGCGGCCGGGGTCGCCCCGCCCGTCACGAAGCCGAAGTAGCGCGGCCCGGCACTGGCCGACAGCCTCGGCTCCCAGCGTTCGCCGAACTCCGCCAGGGCCGCCCGCAGTCCGCCGCCGTCCTCGGGCAGCGGCCCGGACGGAGTCGGGTGGCCGGCCGACGGCGGGATCACCGGGCGGTCGTCGAGGCCGGCCAGGAAGCCGACGGCCCGCTGCCGGGCCTCCTCCAGCAGGGCGGGCAACCGGTCGAGGTCGGCGGCGAGTTCGGGGTGCACGATGGTTCTCCGTTGATCGGTGGTCAGGCCGAGGCTAGTGCCGGACGGAGCGGGTGTCGCAGGCCAATCCGGTGCCGGTGGCCTGGGCGGGTTGCGGGTTGCGGGTTGCGGGTTGCGGGTTGCGGGTGGCGGGTGGCGGGTGGCGGGTGACGGGTTCGCGGTGGCGCCGCAGCCGAGCGCCAGGCGGACCCGGCAGCCGTTCTGCGAGGGCGGGGCGAGCCCGTGCCGGCCGCGATCGTCAGCCCGTCGAGGACCAGGCGAGCTTCGGCCTTGGTACGGCGGACAGACGCCCGCCCAGCGGCGAGGCCGGCATCATCGGGTGCGGATTGCCGGGAGTGACTTCGTTGGTCAAGCGGCGAGTCGGTAGCGGGCCCGGTGGTCGCGCTGGTGGTCCTGGCCCGGCTGGTAGGTCCAGTAGCGGTCGGAGTCGCCAACTGGCGAGCACTGCCCGGAGTTTCAGGACGACTTCGGTGCCGGCGCTCCGCCTGCTGGACCTGGTGGGGCCGCTCGCAGACCCCGGAGACCAGCGGAGGCGTGGCCCGGCACCAGATCCAGGAGATCGCCGTCCACACCTACGACGTCCAGCTCACCCAGGGGGCCTCCCGGCCGCTGCCGACGGACGTCGCGGTCGAGGGCGTCGACGAGTTCCTGACGACCGTTTCGGCGACGACCGTCTCCAAGGCCGAGTACCGTGATCACCATGCGGTGGAGTGCGGGATCAAGCGCCTGAAGCGCCACCGTGCCGTAGCGACCCGGTACGACAAGCTCGCGGTCCGATATGAGGCGACGGCGCTGGTCGCGGTCATCGACGAATGGCTGTGACCAGCACCGTCGCCGCCGAGCCTAGTCCCACACCACGGACCATACAGTCGCCCCGTGCGGCACTTCCGGAATGTCACGGTAGACATCCACCAGCTCCGGGATCACACCGCTGGCCTCGAACCCCTCGATCCACGCAGCACAGACACTCTCCTCCGCTGTGGTGCAGACAGCGACGGCCTCCCCGGCGAGTTCCTCCATCTCCAGTGTCTCCGGGTGCAGTTGCACCCGGACCCATACAACGTCTTCGCGCCGCTCGATGACGCGGAGGCGCTCGACCAGTTCCGAGAGGGTAGGCCGCCCGTAGCCCCACTGGTTCGGCGCGATGCTTTCTTCGTTGTCGTTGCCGTCGAAGAACTCGGTCAGGGTGATCAACGGCATCACGCCTTCGTCACCAGCGCGGTTGATCACTTGCTCAGCGGAGATCATGGCCAGGAATCCTCGCATGACAGAGTGACAGCCCACATGCCCAGATCGCTCGACGGGCAAGCAAGTGATCAGGACCAGCACGACCTCCTGGTCTTCGTGCGGGGCCCTCCGCGCCCCTGCTCCGGTCCCCGGTGCCGCACCCGCATCGCGCCACCAAGAGGCGGACGGACGTCAGCGGGGCAGGGTCGGGACGGCGCCGCACTCGACGTGTTCGACGTGGACGCCGGGCAGGCCGCGGGACCAGCTGGTGGCGACGGGGGTGAGCCGGGCGCGGGGGAGTGGCGTGGTGCCGAGGCCGATCGGGAAGTGGGTCCGGTTGTCGCGGGTGCGGTAGGGCTGGGGCCAGGCGTGGAGGCGGGTGGCGCCGGCTTCTTCGAGCGCGCTGAGCAGGGCGCGCAGGCGGCCGCGGGCGGGGCCGACGGAGTCCGGGTCGGCGGTGACCACGGCCCAGGCGGCGTGCCGGCGGTGCAGCGGGGGTGGGGTGAGCAGGGCGGGCCACGGGTCGGGGCTCGTGGTGGTGAGCTCCCAGGCGCGGTAGAGCTCTTCGGTGAGCAGGTCGCGGGTGTCCGGGCCGACCTGGGTGGTGCAGCTGCGGACGGGGGCGGAGGGGGTGAGGACGGTCAGCGGGGCCGGCTGCTGATCGCCGGACTCGCCGGTGAGGCTGACGGGTTGGCGCCAGTCCCAGGAGGCCCAGGTCGCGGTGAAGCGCTGGAACAGATCGTCCCCGGCGGCGGTGTCGGGGGCGGTGTCGGGGGCGTCGAGGACGGTCCGGGCGGCGAGTACCGACCAGGCCAGCGACGGCAGTTGGCCGAAGGGCGCGCCGTCCAGGCCGCGCGCTCGGGCCCAGGACTTGACCTGCCGGGCCAGCCGGACGAAGCGGGCGTGCCGCTCCCCGGGCGTCGAGTCCCCGGGCGTGGAGTCCCCGGGCGTGGAGTCCGCGAGCGTCGAGAGGATCGCCTCGGCGTCCGTGACGGCGCTCAGTGCGATGGCCGCCGCCTCGCCCAACTCGGCGCGTCGGGGCACCGCTTGGGCGGGGTCGAGGGCGCCGGTGAAGACCACGACCAAGTCGACCGTCAGCCCGTCCACCTCGAACCGCAGCCCCGGCACCCGGGCGCCGCGCACCTCGCGCAGTCGGCGGGCCTGTGGCAGGGCGGCCGCGACCCGGGCCAGCACCCCGGGCAGGTCGGCCGGGCCGGGCAGGGCCGCCACCAAGTCCAGGTCGCCGCCGTCCAGTTGACAGCCCAAGCGGCGTGAGCCGACGGTGTGCACCGCCCCCTCCGGCAGTGTCGAGGCGACCAGCCGGGCCAACTCGGCGGCGCGGGCGGTACGTTCGGCCGACTCGGGGCGCGGCGGCGCCGGAGGCTCCTCCGGCAGCTCCCGCACCTCGCCCGTCCCCAGGGTGACCACCGCACGCGGGCGCATCGGCTCGTCGCCCCGCCGGGAGAGCACCACCAGCTCGCCGACCCGGGCGTCCAGGCCGCTCAGCCGGGCGGCGCAGTCGGCGGCCACCCGCTGGGGGTCGTCGCTGCGCCCGAGGCTCAGGTGCGGGGTGTAGCCCTCGGCGCGGCCGCGGCCGCGGCAGCGGGGGAAGCGGCGTTCCAGGGCGTGCCGCAGTGCGGCCCAGGATTCGGGCGTGGCGGCGGCCGGGTCCAGCCAGATGGTGGCGTCCTCGCGGTGGCCGAAGGTGTGGACGCCTTCCAGCCGGGCGGTGAACGGCGCGACCTCGGCGGCGGCCGCGCCGAGCAGCGGCAGGGCGCGGTCGAACTCGGACTCCGGCACGAAGCCGAACAGCACGTTGACGTGCGGGGGCCAGCGGTGCAGCTGGGGGTCGTACGCGGCGCGCAGCCGCTGGATCGGCGGCCACAGCTCCTCGGGCGGCAGCCAGGCGACGGCGGTGCGGGCGGTGGGCGCGGCGTCGAGGGTCTGCGGGGCGTGGGTGCCGCCGAGGGCGAGGTCGACGGCCAGGCCGTAGTGGTCGGAGGGGTGGAGGCCGTCGGTGGTCGGCTGGTCGCCGAGCAGGACGGCGGCGGTGGCGCGGGCCCGGTCGGAGCGGTTCAGGACGCGGTCGATCCGGCCGGGCCGGCCGGTGAGCGAGGAGACGGCGGCGAGCGGGTTGACCGTCGGGTCGAAGGTGGGGGTGTCGTCGGCCGGGCCGTGCACCTCGCTCCAGGCGTCGCGCAGTCCGAGGGCGGCGGCGGGGCCGGCCGGCCCGGAGCGGGCGTCGTTGAAGTCGCCGAGCAGCAGCAGTTCGCCCTCGACGCCGGCCAGTCCCTCGGCCAGTCGGGCGAGTTCGGCCTGCCGACGGGCGGAGCCGTCCGTCGAGTGGTCGCTGCTCAGGTGGACGGCGGCGACGGTGAGCAGCGTGTTGTCGGCGGTCCGGAGGGTGACGGCGGTGACGGCCTTGTGCGGGCCCAGCACGTGCCGGCCGGCCTCCAGCACCGGGAGGCGGCTGAGCAGCAGCAGGCCGTACTCGGGCACGTCGCGGCCGGCCGGGTCGGCGCCGAGGGTGTAGCCCTCGCGGACCCAGGGCTGGGCCAGCAACTGGACGACCAGGGTCGGCTCGACCTCCTGGAGCGCGATGACGTCGGCGTCGGCGGCCGCCAGCTCGGCGAGCAGCAGTGGCCGGCGGCGGGCGGTGTCGATCCGGTCGCCGTCGTAACGGTCCCAGAGGGTGTTCCAGGTGACCACGCGCAGGGTGTCCCCGACAGCGGCGGTGGTGTCGGCCGCACCGGGCCCCCAGCCGACGTCCGGCCGCCAGGCGTACGGGGTGGTGGCGGTGAAGAAGGGCGAGGGCAGTCGGCGCGGTTCGGTGCGGTGCCCGGCCGTGGTGGTGTCCAGGAGGTCCACGCCGGTGGTGCGGTCCCACACCACGACGCCGTCGGCCTCGACCCAGTGCACCCGGTGCCAGGGGATCTCGCCGGAGGCGGTGAAGACCTCCAGGGGGACGCGCTTGGTGCGGTCGTCGCGCTGGCGCACGCCCAGGGTGAACCGGGCCGGGTCGAAGCGCGCGTCCCAGCGGATGCGCTGGCAGATCTGCTCGATGGGGCGCATCACTCCTCCTCGGAGTCGAGCATGCCCGCGGTGTCCTCCACGGTGCCACCCGGGCCGACGTACCAGGTGCGGTGCGCCTGGCCGGGGCGGGGCGGGCGGTAGCGGTGCACTTGGGCGGTGAGCACCTCGGGGGGTACCGGGTGCGGGCGGACGGCGTTGCGGCGCAGCAGCTCCGGCTCGCCGACCAGCAGCACCACCTGGGTGAGCAGGGCGTCACGGCGCCGGGCGATGGCATGGACGTGGGAACGCTGCTCGGGGTTGAGCGAGGTGGCGTCCCAGACCACGGTGGCGGCGGGGTCGGCCAGGGCGGTGTCCAGCCGGGCCAGGCCGGTGCGCAGCACCTCGGGGTTGTGGCGCTGGTCGGCGCGGGAGCCGTTGGCGGCGCGCAGGTCGTCCAGGCTGATCCGGGCGGAGACGCCGGACAGGGTGGCGGCGAAGGTGCTCTTGCCGCTGCCGGACGGGCCGCTCAGGTGGACCAGCCGGGGGAAGCGGCCGTCCCGCCAGCGCCAGGTGGCGGCGACGGCCTCCTCGACGGTGCTGATCCGGCCGAGTGCGTAGGCCTCGCGGGCCTGGGCCCAGCAGCGGTCGGCGACGACGGGGTCGAGGTCGGTGAGGGCCTCGCGCAGGCCGGTGCGCAGCCAGGCCAGCGGGTCGGCTTCGAGCAGTCCGGCGTCCTCGGCGTGCAGGGCGGACCAGGCGACCTGTTCGCGCTCGGCCCGCCCGGGGGCGGCGGCCGCGGCCACCGCGTGCAGCACGCCGAGGTCGGCGGCGCCGGCGAGCCGGACCAGTCCGGTGCGGCGCTCCTCGTCCGGGTACGGCTGGTGGAGGCCGGGGTGGAGGCCGACCAGGTCGGCGACCCGGCGGGCCAGCGGCAGGCCGAGCCGGTCGGCGAGTCGGGGTGCGAGCTGGGGTGCCAGCGGGTCCCGGGGGGTGGTGCGCAGCGCGGCGGCGAGGACGCCGGCCAGCCGGGCGTCGCCGGTGCGGCCGAGTTCGTCCAGCCGCGCCGAGACCTCGGCCAACTCCTCCGGTCTGGCGTCGAGTTCGTCCGCACTCAGGCCCAGGGCTCCGGCCAGCAGCGGGAGGTCCGTCGATCGGCCCGAACGGACGTCCCAGAGCGGGGCGTTGGGGCCGAGACCGTTCTCCACCACGGCGGCGTGCATCCAGTGGGTGTCGGTGCGGACGTGCTGGGGGCGGACCCACTTGGCGATCCGCTCGCCGAACTCGGCCCGGGGGAAGCCCCGGACGGTCCGTACGACGTAGCCCTCCTGCTGGTCGAGGTCCAACCGCAGGGCGCGCAGGGCCCGTTCGTCGTAGCGGCCGCGCCAGAGCACCCGGGGTGCGGGGACGCCGAGGCGGCGCAGGAAGCGGACGGTGTCGTCCCAGCCCAGGCAGTGGTCCTGGTCCGTCCAGACCGAGAAGCCGTAGAACCAGTTGTCCAGGGCGGTGTACGGGATGGAGTGCCGGGCGAACAGGTTCTCGCCGCAGATCCGCCAGCCGGCCGGGATCCGGGCGCCGATCCGGTGCTGCAGGCCCTTGACCCAGGCCCGGGACGGGTGGTGGGCGGAGTCCAGCGAGCGGGCGTGCAGGCCGTCGGCGTAGAGCGTGGTGTTCTCGCCGTCCAGCTTCTCGGTGACGACGACCTCGGCCCCGGCCAGGCCGGAGACGTCCCCGGTCCGTACGTCGTCCGCCGCCGCCCCCGGCGACCAGGGGAGATGCGGCGTCCGGGGGTAGTGCACACGCATGTCCGGCTCCCTGAACGTCCTTGATCCGGCGGACACTGTAGGAGCCGGGGAACGGGCCTGGCCACCGATTAACGGAGTGGGGGCGGGTTCAGTCGATGCGGTGCTCGCGCCAGAACGGGGTCAGGTCGACGCGGGTCGCGGCCTGGGCGGCGGCCTTGAACTCGGTGGTGGTGGAGACGCCGTACCAGTGCGTCCGGGCGTAGTCGTGCAGCAGGGCGGACATCGTCTCCGGGCCGATCAGGCGGCGCAGTTCGTGCAGGGCGCAGGAGCCGCGGTCGTAGATGACGGCCTCGTAGCGGTCGGGGTGGGTGTCCCAGTAGCTCATCGGGTCGGTGAGGCGCTCGTCGGCGCTCTGGAAGGGGGTGGCGGCGGTGCATCCCTCCTTGGTCCTGCCCAGTTCCACGTCCATGGCGTACTCGGCGAAGGACTCGTCCAGCCAGGGGGCGTGGTACTGGTCGTCGCCGACGATGCCGTACCACCACTGGTGTGCCAGTTCGTGGACCACCGCGGAGGGGCGGATCCGGTCCAGGACGAGCCCCGGGTACTCCATGCCGCCGAACTCGAAGGCGTCGTCGAGGACCGTCGCGATGTCTCCGTACGGGTAGGCGCCGTAGCGGGCGGAGTGGTCGTCGATGGTGTGCAGGGAGAGGTCCAGCATCGCGCGGGCGTCGTCCGTGGTGACGTTGGCGACGGAGTAGACGGAGACCCGGACGCCGTCCGCGGAGCGGCTCTCGATCCGGTGGAACGGCCCTGCGGCCCAGGCGAATTCGCGGACCTTCCGGGCGCCGATCCGGGTGCTGGTGCGGCCCGGCTCGCCGGGGGTGTCGACGGCCGTGCCGGTGGCGGGGACCAGCACGTCGGTGGGGTGGTCCAGGGTGACGGCGAAGTCGGAGGCGAGGCCGTAGAAGGACTCGCCGAGCCGGCTGTACGGGTCCAGGTGCCAGCCCGCCTCGTCGCGGACGGCGAGGACGGGCAGGGCGTTGCCGACGAAGCTGTAGGCGCCGTCCCGGCCGAACCGGTCGATGCCGTCCGGGACGTCGATGGCGAGGTCGAACTCGACCGTGGCGGTGGCGCCTTGGGCCAGCGGACGGGCCAGTGGCACGCGCAGGGCGGTGCAGTCGACCTCGGGGGAGCCGTCCAGCCCGGTGATCCGGATGGACGGGGTCGCGCAGCCGCCGCGGAAGTTGTCCCACAGTCGCAGGTACAGCTCCTGGAGGGGGTCGGGCGAGGTGTTGGTGAAGGTGATCCGCTCATGGCCGCGCCAGCGGGCGCCGGTGGCGTCACTGCGCAGGTCGACGGTGTAGACGGGGGCGCCGGGGGTGCGGGCGGGGTCGGCGGCGAGGCCGGGCGGCACCGGGATCACCGGAGCGGCCGGGGCCGCCGCTACCGGGGCGGCGGCCACCGACAGGAGCACGGCGAGCACGGCGAAGAGCGGGAGGGGGCGTCGCACGCCGTGAACTCCTGTCGGTGGTGGGGCGGTCGGGGCCGGGGTGGATCGGTGGGGTCAGCCGCGGTGCCGGGCCAGTACCCGCTGGACCGCCCGGTCGACGGCGGGCAACGCGGTGGCGAGGTCGGTGTAGACCACCTCCTCGACCGTCGCCACCGTGTGCAGGCCCTGGACCAGGAAGGTGTACTCCCGGCCGCGCTCCAGCAGCAGCACGATGGGCTTGCCGAAGGCGCTGGCCCAGCCGATCTCGATGTGGGTGCCGGGTGAGGCCGGGGAGCCGGGCAGGGCGACGAACACTTCGGCCTTGCGGATCTCGTCCTGGTCGAGCGGGGTGCACTGCTCGGGCCGCATCAGCTCGGCGCCCCAGGCCTCCCGCCGGTGGGCGTTGTGGACGGCGATGTCCTGGGCCTCGAAGTGCTTGATCAGCAGGTCGAAGGGGGCCCGGGCGTCGGCTGGCATCTCGCCGGTGGCCGGGTCGAGCAACTGGATGAAGGGGCCGGCCAGGAAGAGGGAGCGCGGGGTGGCGCCGGTGCGTCGGGTCATGGCGTTCAGTCCTTCAGGAAGCACTGGATGTAGGCGTCGCCGCTGGTGCCGTAGGTGTACTCGGTGGTGTCGTACGCGGTGTACTGGTGGCGCTCCACCCGGATCCGGCGGAAGTGCGGGGTGTACTGCCAGCGCAGTTCGGGCTTGGTGCTGAAGAACGGGATGAACACGCCGCCGGGGCGCAGCACCCGGACCACCTCGGGCATGGTGCGGGCCCACAGCTCGGTGTCGGTCCACACCTCCATGTCCAGGGCGGGGTCGAAGAACATGCCGTCGACGCTCTCCGAGGGCAGCTCGAAGATCCGGCGGAAGAAGTCGCCGCGCTCGATGGCCAGGTTGGCGGGCAGCTCGGGGTGCTGGGCCCGGAACAACTCCTCGACCTCGTCGAAGAGTTCGAGCACGGTGTGGCTGCGGGTGCCCGGGTTCCCGGCGATCCGCAGGGCGGACAGCCCGAGGCCGAGGCCGACCTCGTAGAAGTCCTGCCCGTACTCGCACAGCAGGTCGGCGCTGGCCCACATCAGGTCGCGCTCCCAGGCCTGCATGGCCTGCTCGCCACCGATGCTGAGGGTCACCTCGCCGTGCTGCTCGATGAGTCGGATCTCCGGCTTGCCGGTGGGGGCGGCGGGAGTGGTGGGGGTGGCGGGGGTGGTGGGAGTGGTAGGAGTGGCGGGGGTGGTGGTCATGGCACTGTCCTCGGGTCGGGGGTCAGCGGGGCAGTACGCCGAAGTGGCGCCGGGCCGTGGAGACGGCGAGGTCCTGGACGGCGAAGACGGTGAAGTAGTACGCCTGCGGGGCGGTGTCCGGGGCGAAGCGGATCCGGAAGCCGACGTCCTGCGGCTGGCCGCCGACCGCCCGCACCTTCGCCAATTCCGGCTCCACGGTGGCCTCCTCGCGCAGGTAGCTCGGGACGAACAGGCCGAGCCGGACCGGCCCACCGCGAGGGGCGGTGAGGACGGCGCGCACCTCCAGCACCTCGCCCTGCCGGACCTCGTCCGCGCCGTACGCGAGCAGGGCGGGCGCCTCGGGCAGCCGGAAGGTGACGTCCCCGCAGCGCATGCAGACCGCGCAGGTGGTGTCGAGCACGTTCGGCAGCAGGCCGCGCCGGGTGAACTCCTGGGAGGGCCGGCCGCAGTGGCAGGCCACCTCGCGGACCTCGGGATCGAGCGAGCTGCGGTCGCCGAAGTGCGCCGGGTAGTTCATCAGCTCGTCCTCGGGGTTCGCCGCGACCTGCCCGGCGATCACGTGGTCGAGCGACTGGAGGTCGGCGGTGAGCGAGCTGCGGACCTCCTCGGCGGACTGGTCGGCGAGGTGCGTCGGGCGCGCCACCCAGAGGTCCACCTTGCGGGCCAGTTTGGTCAGGCGCGGCCGCAACGCGTGGTTGTGCGGCAGCAGTTCGGAGCCGAGCAGGGCGGTCAGCCGGCGCCCGACCGTGAGCAGCAGCGGATCGGGGCGGTGCTCGGTGAAGGCGGGCGGGGCTGCCGCCGGTGCCCGGTCCGGGAGCCCGAAGCGCAGAAAGGCCGGGTACGGGTGCGAGCCGGCCAGGCTGGCGTTCAGGGTGTCCACGGTGTCGCCGCCGGCCAGCGCCGAACGCATCCAGGCGACGTTCTCCGGCCGGTCGGAATCGTGCACCGAGACCGCCGCGACGACGGTACGGGCCGGGCCGTCCAGCGCGTTGAGCAGCAGTTGGTACTTGGGATCGTAGAGCGCGAGATCGGCCAGCGGCCCGCTGTTGCAGGCGCTCAGCACCACCTCGACGGCCGGCACCCGGTACAGCGGGACGAGCTTGTCCTCCGGCTTGTAGCAGGGCAGCCCGTACGCGCAGCGCGGGCCCAGCAGGCCGGGCCGGGCGGGCGCGGCCGGGTTGAGGCCGCAGATGGTGAACTCGCCCAGGTTGACGCTGTCGTCCTTGCCGTGGCCCTGGAAGGCGACCTTGCGCCAGCGGCTGCCGAGGATCGCGGACTGGATGTCCACCCGTTCGAAGTCCCGGTCGTCGAAGACCTGCACTCCGGGCAGGTGCGGCGGCCGGTCGGTGTCGGTGAACAGGCCCAGCGCCGCCACCTCCGGGTCCGGAACGGCGTACTGCTTGGCGATGCTCCAGGCCAGTGAGGCGGCGTCGCGCCCGCTGAGCAGGGTCAGCGCGTGGGTGCGGGTGCGGTAGGTGGCCAGCAGCAGCGAGCGCACCGGGTCGAGGGTGAGTCGGTCGTAGCAGCCGACCAGCAGCAGTCCGCCCGGGTGGTCGCGCAGGAAGGCCGGGGCGTCGGCGAGCTGCTCCTCGGCCAGCCAGTTGTCGGCGAGCGGGCGGAGCAGGTCGGCGAGGCCGTCCGGGAGCTTCTCCGCGCCGAGGAGGACTCCGTGGTCGAGGGGGCGGGGGCGCTGGAGCGCCGTGTAGAGGCGGGCGGCGAGTTCGACGCTCTGCGCGAGGTCGTCCCGGCCCTCGACCGGGACGGGGACCTGTGCATCGTCGGGTACGTCGCGGAACTCGAGGAGTTCGAGGAACTCCTTGACGGCGGTGGGGAACTGGGCGAACTTGACCGGCCGGAACAGCGGGCCTGCGGACTTCATCGTCGGTGACCTCGGGGACCTCGGGGACGGGCGGGGCGGGTGGCTCGCATGGTCAGGTGGTGTGCTCCGGCTCGGGGGCGGCTCCCACCGGGGCGGGTGCGGCGGCGTCGGCGGCCCCGGCGGTGGTGGCGGTGGTGGTGGCGGTCGTGGCGGTCGTGCGGGAGAGCAGCGGGCGGCAGGCGAAGGCCAGGACGGCCGCCGCCAGCGCCGTGCCGAAGGCGACCGCGAACACCCCGCGCGGCCCGAGGGGCTCCACCAGTAGCCCCCCGGTCTGCTGGCCCGCCGCGTCGCCCAGCACGGTGGCCAGTGAGGCCCAGGTGAAGGCCTCCGCCAGCGAACGGCCGTCCGCCACCGCGCCGACCAGGGTCATCTCGACCGCCGACACCAGCGCGATCGGCGCGCCGCCGACCGCCAGCGCCAGCGCCAGGAGCGGCTGGGAGGTGGCGGCCAGGGTCAGACCGGTGCCGAGTGCGTACGCCAGCACCAGGCGCGGGAAGCGCACCGGCGCCGGGACGTCGGACTGGGAGCGGCCCAGCCAGACGGCGCCCAGCGCACTGCCCACGCCCCAGCAGGCGTACACCGCGCCGGTGCCGCCGGGGGACCCGTGGGCGGAGACGAAGGCCGGGATGGCCAGGGTGAGCAGCCCGATCGGCACCGCGCAGGCCGCCATCACGGCGGTCAGCGCCAGCATGGCCGGGCTGCGCAGCGGGCCGAGCAGGTCGCGGCGCCCGGAGGAGGGCGCGGGGTCCGTCCCGCTGGGCAGCCGGACCAGGGCCAGGCCGAGCGCGCCGGTGCCGCCGAGCGCCGCCACGACGGTCAACGCCAGCGCGGCGGATCCGGCCAGCATCAGCGCGGCCAGCATCAGTGGCGCGCCGATCACCAGCACCTCGGCGAGGACCGCCTCCCACAGGTAGGCGGTGTCCCGCTCGGTGTCGGCCAGCGGGAGGCGGGCCCAGAGCGAGCGCATGCAGGCGTTGGCGGGCGGCAGGGCGATCCCGGCCAGGACGACGACGACCAGCTGGGCCCAACTGCCCGGCCTGGTGGCCCAGGCGAACGCGGTGAGGGCCGTCGGGTAGAGCAGGCCGGTGGCGAGCAGTACGGGCCGGCGCCCGGTGCGGTCCAGCCGCCGGGCGACCAGCGGACCGCCGGCCGCCATCCCGGCGGTGTACAGCGCGCTGGTCAGCCCTGCCTGGGCGAAACTGCCGCCCTGCTCGCGCACCACCAGGACGGTGGCCAGCGACATCAGGTAGACCGGCAGCCGGGACACCACGCTCCACCCGGCCACGGCCGGGACGTGCGGGCGGTGCAGCAGGGCGCCGAGGCGGCGGGCCAGGGTGTCGCCCGCCGGGGCCGGCTGGCTCGGCGGGGTGGGAGTGGGTGCGGTCCCGTCGGTCGGAGTGTCGCTCACCGGGCGCCTTCCATCGCCGGGCTCCCGGCTGCGCCGCCGCCCGGGACCGCGTCGCCGTCGGCTGTGCCGCTTCGGGCCGGGCGCTCGGCCGTAGCGCCCTCGGCCGCCGGGTCGTCGGCCGCCGGGTCGTCGGCCGCCGGGTCGTCGGCCGCCGGGTCGTCAGTCGTCCGGCCGTCCGTCGCCGGGCCGAGCTCGATGGTGAACGCGCCGAGCACCTCGCGCATCCGCCGTTCCACCTCCTCGATCGAGGCGCCGACCACGTGGACGTACCCCGAGGCGTTGTGTGAGGCCCGCCGGGCGGACACCGCGTCGCCGACACCGACCTTGAGAACGGCCTCGACCACCCCGGGGACACGCAGCAGTTCCTCCGTCGGAGTGATCCGCCGGACCGTCCCGGAGCCCGGTAGCGGCAGCAGGAGGTCCCCGGCACACTGGCGGCGGCGGTACTCGAGGGCCGGGCGGATGCCCCGGTAGACGTCCAGGGTGGCGCCGAAGACGTCGAAGCCGTACGCGTGCCCGTGGTTGGCCGGGATCTCGCACCCGGCCAGCCGCAGGCCGATCTCCCCGGCGTAGAGCCGGCCGTCGATCAGGAAGAACTCCATGTGCGCGTAGCCGTGGTCGATGCCCATGCCGGTGACGATCCGCTGCACCAGGGCGCGCAGGTCGACCGGCGGGGCCTCGTCCGTGCCGACGCTGATGTTGGCGTTCATCGCGCCGTCCACGATGTCCAGCGGGCGGCAGGGCATGGCGCTCGGCCAGGCGTCCAGCACCTCGCCCCGGTGGATGATCGCGCAGACCTCCCACTCGGTGCCCCTGAGGAACTGCTCGACCATCCAGTCCCGGGCGGTGAGGTCGATGCCGACCAGTGACCCGGGGCCGTCCAGCCGGTGGGTGTCCACGCAGGCGAAGGAGTCCACCGGCTTGAGCACCAGCGGCCAGCCGTGCGTGGTGGCGAACCAGTTGATCTCGGCGGCCGTCCGGACCCGCGTGAACTCGGCGGTGCGCAGGCCCAGTTCACGGAAGCGCTGCTTCATCTCGGCCTTGTCGCGCACCCAGGTGACCTGCCGGCTGCTCAGGTGCGGCAGGCCGGCCAGCTCGGCGAAGCGGTGGGCGAGGGCCTGGCGGGGCTCGCTCGGGTTGCAGAAGGTGCTCGGCGCTACGGGCAGTCCGTCCGCCCACGCGCGGTAGCGCGCCGCCTCCCGGGCCAGGGGCACGTCGGCGCGCACCCAGAAGGCGGGCAGGTGCGCGGTGCGGCGCAGGTGGTCCTCGGAGAGGTCGCCGCGCAGCTCCTCGAAGCGGAGCAGCACCAGATGCTCCGGGAGGGTGCGGGCCGCGTACCGGGTGAAGGAGGACGGTCGGTCGTCCACCAGGAGCAGCACCGGAGCCTCGGACGGGGCGCCGCGTGCGGAGGGAGCTGTGGTCGCTGCGGTCGCGGGGTTCGCGGGGTTCGCGTTCACACCGCCTCCAGCACGCGCCGGATCGCCTTGACCGCCACGGCCTGCTGCTCCTGGGGCAGTTCGGGGGACAGCGGCACGCACAGGGTGCGCTCCAGCAGGTCGTGGGTGCGGGCGAAGCCGTCCCGGCTGAGCGCCAGCGGCCGGCCCTCGGGGGCGAGGTTCCACGGGAAGCCGTCGGCGTACAGCGAGCGGCGGCCGGTCAGCACCGGGTGCTCGGGCAGCAGGTACTTGCCGAGCGTCCAGTTGGCGATGCCCTCGGCGGTGAGGGCGGCCACCGCGGCGTCGCGCAGTTCCCGGGACTCGCAGCGGAACCGCAGGCTGACCTTGACGTCGCCCCGGGCGCGCGGGAGCACCTGGAGGTCGGTGCGGTTGGGCAGGGCCTCCATGGCCAGGCCGTACATCCGCTCCAGGCCGGCCAGCACCTCGTCCAGGTGCCGGAACTGCTGGCACTGGATCGCGGCGACCTCCTCGCTGGTGACGAAGTTCTCGCCGTAGTAGGCGTCCTGGTCCCAGGTCGGGTAGCGGCCGGGAACGCGCGCCGAGCCGTGGTCGTGGTAGCAGCGCATCGCCGCCCAGGCCTGCTCGTCGTCGCTGACCACCAGCCCGCCCTCGCCGGAGGTGAGCACCTTGTTGTGGTGGAAGCTGTACACCCCGGCGTAGCCCGCCGTGCCGGCCTCCCGGCCGTCGGGGAAGCGCCCGCCGAGGGTCTGCGCGCAGTCCTCGATGACGTACGGCACGTTCTCGGGAAGGGCGGCGACCGAGCCCTCCATGTGGGCCACGACGACCCGCCGGGCGTCCGCCGGGAGGAGGGTGCGGTCCATCGACAACGACTCGTCGGCGTCCACCAGGACCGGGATCAGCCCGCAGGAGAGCACCGCGCCGGCCACCGCGACGAAGGTGACCGCCGGGATGTACACCAGGTCGCCGACCGAGGGGCGGGTGGAGATCAGTGCCAGCCGCAGCGCCTCGGTGCAGTTGTGCACGGCCAGGGTGCGGGCGACGCCGAGGCGTTCGCTCACCAGACGCTCCAGCCGGGAGGCCATGCTCTCCTGCTCGGTCTGGTAGCGGAACAGCACCTGGTGGTCGATCACCTCCCGCAGCTCCGCCATGTCCTGCCAGTCGAGGTAGTTGGCGCCGTACGGGAGGAAGCGCTGGCCTTGGCGGTCGTGGAGCGTCATCGGGCGTCGGTCTCCGTGATCGGGTGCGTGGCGGCGTCGACGCGCAGCTGCTGGCCGCGGAAGTTGTGCAGCAGCAGCCCGCCGTCGGGCGTCTCGGTGAAGGAGGGACGGGAGACCGGGATCTTGCCGATCTTCGTGGTCAGGACGTACTGCGGCACGCCGAATCCGGTGATGTGGCCCAGGAGGCCGTCCATGATCTCCCAGCCCTTCTCGACGGAGGTCATGAAGTGCGCGACACCGGTGACGTTGTCGCAGTGGTACAGGTAGTACGGCCGCACCCGGATCCGCAGCAGCTCGGTCATCAGCCTGCGCATGGTGGGCACGTCGTCGTTGATGCCGCGCAGGAGCACGGTCTGGTTGCCGACCGGGATG
This sequence comes from Kitasatospora sp. NPDC127060, assembly GCF_042724935.1. NCBI lineage: Bacteria > Bacillati > Actinomycetota > Actinomycetes > Kitasatosporales > Streptomycetaceae > Kitasatospora > Kitasatospora sp. NPDC127060. The sequence continues at coordinate 17,444 of NZ_JBHXEG010000064.1, read as the reverse complement.
CCGTGGCGCAGCAGCCGGTCGACGGCCGCGGCGGACTCGGGGGTGATCTCCTTGGGGTGGTTGAAGTGGGTGTTCAGCCAGACCGGGTGGTAGCGGGCGAGCATGGTGCACAGCTCGTCGGTGATCCGCTGGGGGAGCAGGACGGGGAAGCGGGAGCCGATCCGGATGATCTCGACGCTGGGGATCGCCCGCAGGCCGGCGATGATCTCCTCCAGCCGGCCGTCCTGGTAGGAGAGCGGGTCCCCGCCGGTGAGCAGCACGTCCCGGATCTCCGGGTGCTCGGCGATGTAGCGCAGGTCCTCGTCGTAGGCGCCGCCCTCGTCGTCGCGGAAGTAGCTGCCCTCGAGGTCGGTGGTGTGGAACTTGCGGGTGCAGTGCCGGCAGTAGACCGGGCAGGCCTCGGTGACCAGCAGGACCACCCTGTCCGGGTACTTGTGCACCACCCGGTTGGTCCGCCGGTAGAGGGTGTCGCCGACCGGGTCCACCTCGGCGCCCGGGAACTCCAGCAGCTCCTCGGCGGCCGGGACGGCCTGCTGGCGGACCGGGCAGAGCGGGTCGTCCCGGTCCATCAGGGAGGCGTAGTACGGGGTGATGCTCCAGCGGTAGCGGCCGGCCACCCCGGCGATGGCGCGCTCCTCGTCGGCGGTCAGATTGATCCACCGCCGGGCCTTCTCGGCGGTGTTGATGCGCTTGCGCATGTGCCAGCGCCAGTCGTCCCACTCGGCGGGGGTGGGCTGGGGCTCGACGGTGCTGAGGTTTCGTTCGGTTCGGGCGGTGTGGGACACGGTGGCTCCGTACGGGGCGGCGGGTGTCGGGCGACTAGAGCGGCGCGAGTAGCAGTTGGCGGACGGTACGGGCGACGGCCTGGGCGCCGCGCAGGTCGTCCAGCTCCGGGCCGAGCGGGGCCCACTGGACCTCGGGTGAGGGCGGCAGCCAGACGGCGGGATCGACCGGGTGGGCGGGTCCGGCCGGGTGGGCGGGTCCGGCCGGGGCGGCCGGTGTCGTTGAGGTGGCCGGTGCCGTTGGGCCGACCGGTGCCGTTGAGCTGGTCCGGCCGACTGGGTTCACCAGGTCTGCTGGGCTCACCAGGTCGGCTGGGGCCGTCGGGCCCGCAGGGGGCGTCGGGGGCGGCGGTGCCGTCAGGCCCGTCTGGTCGAGGGTCGGGATAGGGACGAGCCGGGCGAGCTGCCCGGCCAGGGCCCGCTGGGCGGGGCCGAGCGGGGGCAGGAAGGAGAGCGGGGCGCGGCGGGCGCGGGCCAGCGCCAGCGCGGCCATGGTGGGGGAGGCGAGAAGGAGTTCGGATTCGGCGTGCCGGGCGTCGACGTTGGTGTCGGCGGCGCGGGCGACGCTCGCCCCGGGCCGGCCGGCGGCCGCGGCGCGGACCAGGTCGAGCGCGGTGTCGCAGACGACGGTGCAGCAGCCGGTGCGGCGGACGGCTTCGTCGATCAGGGCCGGCAGCCGGTCGGCGGTGAAGGATTCCGCCTCCGCCACGGGGACGCCCCAGAGCGAGAGCAGCAGCAGGGCACCGCGCCGGTCGCGGTTGCGGGTCAGCCTGGTCGGGGCGAGCAGGCCGGTCGGGCGGACGCCGGGCGGGCGGTCCAGCCAGTCGGGCCAGTGGGCGCGGGCGAGGGCACCGGGCGGGCCGGCGGCGGTGAACGGGGCCGAGGACACGTGCAGCACCGGCACCCCGAGGCGGACGAGGTGGGCGGTGGCCGCCTCGTCGTCGCAGACCAAGGCGGCACCCGGCCGCCGGGCTTCGGGCCGCCGGGCGTCCTCGCGCCCGAGTCGGGGGAGGTCCCCGAGGTGGGCGGCGATCCGGCGCAGCGCGAGCAGGGAGTCCAGCTGCTCATCGCGGCAGGTGAGCAGGACGGCGCGGCCGCCGGTCAGTACTGCCACGGCGTCACCGTCCCCAGCCGGGCGACGTCGTCGCTGTAGCCGGCCGCCGTGGTCGAACAGCCGCTGCACACCTGCGGGCCGCGGTCGCGGAAGTGGTCCGCGTGGGCCCGGAAGGCGGGGGTGTCCAGCAGGATGACCCCGCCCTCGCGCAGCGGTGCGCCGCCCAGGCCGTCGCCGTCGTCCCGGTGCGGGATGCAGCTGCAGGCGTGCATCCGGCCGCGCTTGCCGTCGATGTAGATCACGTCGTCGGTGACGTGGCAGAGCGGCAGCGAGGCCCGGGGCGGGGTGGAGTCCTCGAAGTACTGCCACTGCTCCTCGGGGGTGTCCCCGTAGAAGCGCTTGCCCATCGGGACCAGGACGGCCGCCGGGTCGGCCCGGTACAGCGGGTCGCAGACGGCGCGCACGTGGTCCGGGTCGGGGTAGCGGATGGTGCGGTCCAGCTTGAGCGCCGACAGCTCCCACTGGCGGACCCCGGCCTCCGTCAACACCCGCTGGAGGGCTGGCATTTCGGTGTAGTTGTGCGGCCCGACCACGGTGTTGACGCGGGGCAGCACGCCGAGTTCGGCGGCCAGCCGCAGCCCGCGCAGTCCGGCCTCGAACATGCCGGGGGAGCGGCGGTAGGTGTCATGGGTCTCGGCCGAGGAGCCGTCCAGGCTGACGATCACCTGGGCCAGCCCGGCCGCCGCGAGGTCCTTGGCGTGCTTGGGGAGGAGGGAGCCGTTGGTGATGACCGACATCTTCATCCCGGCCTCGGTGCCGGCCCGGACCAGCGCTACCACCTCCGGGTGCATCAGCGGTTCGCCGCCGGTGAACCGGATGTACGCGACTCCGGCCGCGCGGGCTTTCGGCAGCAGTTCGGCGAAGTCGGTGGAGGAGAAGCGGAAGGTGTCGCGGGAGAGTGCGAAGTCGCACATGAAGCAGTCGGCGTTGCAGGCTTCGAGGATGCGGATGAACAGGTAGCGCGGGCGCGGATGCGTGGTGGGGGACACGAGGACACCTGGGGCCTTTCCGTCTGGGATCGATTCCGTCGGTGGCACGGGCACATCAGCGGACCGGATCGGCGGCCCCCGGGGGCCGTTCGGCCAGCAGTCGGACCAGGGCGTCGGCGACCTGCTCCGCGCCGGCCGTGCCGACCGCGCTGGTCAGCGCCGTCCAGTCGGTGCCGGGATGGTCGGTGGCCAGGCGCCCGAGCTGCTCGACCAGGGCCTCCCGTACGGGCGCCGCCGCCCGGTGGCGGCCGAGGTCTGCGGCGCGGGCGATGCCGCCGTAGATCAGGTCGAGGGCCTTGCCCTCGCCGTGGGCGCGCAGTGCCAGCGCCTCGTCCTCGTCGAACACCTCCTTCGGCCAGCGCACGCGGGTGTCGGTGCCCAGCGCTTGGCTGTGGAAGCGGCCGTTGAAGATCTGGCTGAGGTTCTGCGGGGGCAGACAGATGGTGGGTGTCCCGAGCCGGCCCGCCTCCAGCAGCGTGGTGAGGCCGGGGGAGGTGAGCAGGACGTCGCACTCGGCGAGGCGGCGTAGGAACTCCTCGTGGGGCAGGGCACCGACGGTGGTGGTGGCCGGGTGGGCGCAGGAGTCCACCAACTGCGCGGCCAGCCAGGCGGGCAGGTTGCCCGCGATGTGCACCTCGCTGACCCCGCTCGCGGTGAGCGCCTCCAGGGCCGCGGGCAGCACGAGCTGGGGATAGCTGGCCCAGTCGGTGAGTTGGGGTGCGCGCAGCCCGCCGAGGCTGAGCAGGGCGCGCCGGGGGTGGGGTGTCGGCGGGCTGCCGCGGGCGGCTCCGCCGTCGGCGATCACGGCGTCCACCCAGCGGAGCCGGTGGACATCGGCCAGCACCCGGGCACCCTCCGGCGGCAGCGCCACGCACCGCTGGGCGCAGTAGACCTCGGTGTCCAGCGGGAGGTCGGGGCGGTCGCCGTCCGTCCAGAGGAACGGCAGGCTGTCCACGAACACCACCGGGACCCCGCAGGCCCGAAGCGCCTTCGCCAGGCCGCCGTCCAGCACCACCAGCGCCGCCTGCACGCGCTGCGTCCGGACGATCCGGGTCAGTTCCTCCGCCGACCGGTGCTCCGGCAGGTCGAACCAGCGCTCCACCGGGTGCTCGGCGAGCACCGGCCTGCCCAGCCCCGAGGCCAGCCCGATGAATCTCAGCCGGTCGCCGTCGCGTCCCCGGAGGGCGGACAGCACCGCGCTCAGCTTGCCGGAACTGCCCCAGCCGAACTCGACCCCGGCCACGGCGACCGTCCGGGTCTCCGTCCTCGCCGTCGTTGACGTCATTCTCGTCGTCACCCGTACCAACTCCCCCGCCCGTTCCGGATTTCCGGTCGCCATTTCCTGTCGTTCCGTATTCGTACCAGGCCTGAGATCGTGGGGCGGTTCGACTACCTACGGAAAAACGAAAGCTAACCACCTAACTAGGTGAAATTGGCCTTCGATGAATTGACGACGGGCAGTCAATCTGATGTACGAGCAACACGCGGGCAGGAACGTGCCTGCGCCCGACGGCCGAGGCGGCGGGCTGCAATGGGCGCCCATCCAAATCCGCACCCCAGCCGTATCGATCCCCAGGAGGGCCACCAGATGGAACAGTTGGCGGACGACACCGATCCGGTCCGCGTGCTGGAGACCTCCGGCGCCGACTACCGGCGGGCCTTCGACCTCTTCCTCGCCGGCACCGACGAGAAGCCCCGCACCCACGCCAGGCTGACCGAGGTCGCCACCGGTCTCCCGCACCGCCGGGTCCTGCTGGACCTCGGCGCCGGCGACGGCCGCACCACCGCCCACCTGGCCCGGTACTTCGACCGCACGATCGCCGTGGAACCGAGCGCCGCCATGCGGGAGGAGCTCGGCGCCGCCTGCCCGGGCGCCGTCGTCCTCCCCGAACCGCTGGACCGCGCCGAGCCGTCCGAGCCGGCCGACCTGGTCCACCTCTCCCACGTGCTCTACTACGTCCCGGAGCCCGACTGGCTCCCCACCGTCACCCGCGCCATCGAGTGGACGGCCCCCGGCGGCACCCTGCTGGTCGTCCTGCAGAACCCCGAGAGCCCCTGCATGAGGATGGCCGCCCACTTCACCGGCGTGCGCTACGACCTGAGCGCCCTCCTCGACGGCTTGCGCGCCCACCGCCCGGCCCACAGCTACGCCTTGGAGACCCTCGACCTCCACTACCGCACGCCCCACCTCGCCGAGGCCGTCGACGTCGCCGAGTTCATGGTCAACGTCGCCGACCTCGCCGCCCTGGACCCCCTCCCCACCCGGGCCGCCCTCACCGCCTACGTCCGGGAGCACTTCGCCCAGCCCGACGGCAGCTACTTGATCGGCCACACCCAGGACATGCTCACCGTTCGGCGCGCGTCGGGCGCCCGGCCCTGAGCCCCCGGGTCCGGCGGGCCCAGAGACCGGTGTCGCTCGGCCGGATGGCGGTCACCGGGCCCGGCAGGGTCTACCGGCCCGGCGCGGCGTCCTCGATGGCGGCGAGCAGGCGGGTGTGCACGGCGGTGGCGGCCGCGCGGGTGGCCGGGTCGGGGTCCTGCAGCTGAGGGGCGATCAGCTCGGCGGCCGCGGCGAGGACCGGAACCGGCACGGTCGCCTCGCGCAGGTGCAGGAGTTGGGAAGCGGCCCGTTCGCCGGGCGTGGCCCTGGCGCGGGCGTCGGGGATCAGGGCGGTGAGGCCCCGGGGAGGCGGCTGAGTGCTGGTCACCCGTCGTATTCTTCCGCGCCCCGGCCACCCCGCCGACCGGTCCCGGTGTGTCGGCCCCTGGGGTTCCGGGGGTGGAGGTGCGGGAAAGGTTTGGCGGGATGCCCCGGAAATCTTGTATGGTTCTCCGCGAATCATCCAGAGGGGTGGAGGGACCGGCCCTACGAAGCCCCGGCAACTCCCCGTTCGACTCGGCGTCCGAAGTACGCGCCGTGCCGTCCGGGGTCAGTGCCAACTCCGGCCTGTCGCCAACGTGGCGCGGGGAAGATGAGGAGACACGGTGCTCTCTGTGCTGTCCTTCGTCCGGGCGCTTCCCGCCCCGGCCCTTTCGCGTACCCATCTCGTGTCCGGCGCAGGCAATCGGCCCGCTTCGCAGGCCCGTCCTCGCTGACCGCCCCGCTCCCACCCCCATCGGAGCGCCCGTGAGCCGAACCCACCCACGGCCACGGGATCTGAGACTGGAGTACCCGTCCATGGAGAACACGAGCGGTGTCGGCGTGCTCGACAAGATCACCTCGATCCTCGGCACCCTGGAGGCCGGACCGGCCACCCTGGCCGGCCTGGTCGACGCCACCGGCCTGGCCCGGCCGACCGCCCACCGGATCGCCGTCGCGCTGGAACACCACCGCCTGCTCGGGCGTGACCTGCAGGGCCGGTTCGTCCTCGGGCCGCGGCTCACCGAGCTGTCGGTGGCCGCGGGTGAGGACCACCTGCTGACCGCCGCCGGCCCGATCCTCACCCAGCTGCGCGACGTCACCGGTGAGACCGCCCAGCTCTACCGCCGGCAGGGCGAGGTCCGGGTCTGCGTGGCGGCGGCCGAGCGCCTCTTCGGCCTGCGCGACACCGTTCCGGTCGGTCTGGCCCTGCCGATGAAGGCCGGGTCCGCCGCCCAGGTGCTGCTCGCCTGGGAGGAGCCCGAGCGCCTCCACCGGGGGCTCCAGGGCGCCCGTTTCACCGCCACCGCCCTCAGCGGGGTCCGGCGCCGGGGCTGGGCCCAGGCCGTCGGCGAACGCGAGCCCGGCGTCGCCTCCGTCGCCGCGCCCGTGCGCGGTCCGGGCGGGCGGGTGGTGGCCGCCGTCTCCGTCTCGGGCCCGATCGAACGGGTCACCCGGCACCCCGGCGCCCGCCTCTCCCAGGCGGTGGTCGAGGCGGCCGGCCAGCTGAGCGAGGCGCTGCGCCGATCCTGATCCGCCGGCCTGCGACAGTGCGACGGTGCGCCGTGGTCCCGCACTGCGGTGCACCGCTCCGCCGCGGCGGTCAGGCGGGTGTCAGGAGTCGCCGGGGACGGTGAACCGGTAGCCGGCCGTGCGGAGCCGCGGCAGGTAGCGGTGGACGGCTTCGGCGGTCTGGGAGCGGTCGGCCGGTCCGCCCGGGGCCGGGACGAACCCGGGTGTGAGGCAGCCGTCGTGGTTGAGGACGATCGAGCCGGTCCGGGCCCCGGTGAGCACCCGGTCCACGCCGATCCGCGCCCGCTCCCGCAGCCCTTCGTCACCGGTCTCGGCCATGCCCTCGTCGTCCAGGTCGAGGCCGTCGTACCCGGCGCTCCCGGCGATCCCCATGCGCGCGTCGACGTGGGCGGCGCGGCGGGCCGGGTCGCTCAGGAGTTCTGCCATGGCCGTGGCGTCGGGGGTTTCGATGACGGTGGGCACGACCCCGGTCCGCTTCTCGTGCAGCCGGTCCACCGTGCGCCGGTCGCCCGCGCCGGAGCAGCCGCCGATGGCGGTGTCGGAGCTGGCCTCGTACCAGAAGGGACTGACGGTGTGGAGTTGGGAAGCGTGCCGCAGCGCGTCCTCCAGGACAGCCTCCCCGCCCCACCACGGCAGCCAGGCCGATGCGGTCCGGGCGGGGCGGTAGGTGCCGGCGGCGCTCCCGGAGGTGGCGGGGCGAGCGACCAGGGCGAGGGCGGCGAGGACGGTACCCGCGGCGCGGACGGGTGAGGGGAGCGCGATCGTCATGGCGGTCACCCTCCACAGCCGGTGCGGAGAGTGCGCCCGTTCCCGCCGACCCGACGCGGAAGGCGACCGAACGGCACACCGGGGCTGTCGTCCAGGACCGACACGCGGGGACGCTGCGGACCTCCGCGGGGCGCGGCCGCGTGTTAGAACTCTGGGGGCCACCGGAGCGCGGGTGAGGTCAGCCCCCGGCGCCCGGCCGGGGCCGGCACACTGGGCGTCCTCGCCCGCGGAACCGACTGCACGACCGGGCGGACTGCGCCCATCAGACCCTCGTCCTGGGCCCGGGCGGCGAGCGCTACGACGTGCTGCGCAGCTTCAGGGTCCGCTGAAACCGGAGTGGTGACTGTCATCGTGAGACCCGTCCTGGGCGTCCTGTCCGCCTTGCTCGCCGCTGTCTGCGCGGCCCCGCAGGTCGCATCGGGCGCGGCCCTCGAAGCGCCGGGCGACGGCCGACAGATCCGATTGCAGGAGCAATTCGCCTCGGCGGCAGCGGAGTTCGGAGTGCCGGTGGGGGTGCTCCTGGCGCTGGCCTACCAGGAGAGCCGCTGGGAGTCCCACCGGGGCAGGCCGAGCACCACGGGGAACTACGGGGTCCTGGGCCTGACCGACGTCGACCTCGCGGCAGCCCGCGGCAAGGACTCGCCCGCGCTGCACACGCTGCGCGCCGCGGCCGCGCTGATCGGCCGCCCGGCCGAGGAGTTGAGGCGCGACACCCTGCAGAACCTCCGCGGCGGCGCCGCCCTGCTGGCGTCGTACCGGCGTACCAGCGCGGGCTCGGCGGGCGGCAGGCCGGGCGACTGGTACGGGGCGGTGACGGCCTTCGGGAGGGGTGCCCCGGCCGACGGGGGAGCGGACGGCGGCGACGACGGCGGTCTGCTCGCGGACCGGGTGTTCGAGACCCTGCGCACGGGCGCGGCGCGGACCACCGCCGAGGGCGCCCGGATGCGACTGGCCGCCGACCCGGACCTCGTGCCGCCGGACCGGCCCCGACCGCCGTCGCGCCGAGCCGCCGGGCCGGCCGCCGAGTGCCCCGAACACCTCGACTGCGCGTTCGTGCCCGCCGCGTACGCGCTGATCGATCCCAAGGACCCTTCCTCGTACGGGAATTACAACCCGGTCGACCGGCCGGCGGACGGTCTGCAGATCCGCCACATCGTGGTGCACGACACCGAGGGCAGCTACACCTCGGCGGTGGACACCTTCCAGGACCCGCGCGAGCAGGTCAGCGCGCACTACCTCGTGCGCGCCTCCGACGGCCATGTCGCGCAGCTGGTGCGCACGCGGGACATCGCCTGGCACTCGGGCAACAAGACCGTCAACATGCACAGCATCGGGATCGAGCACGAGGGCTTCGCACTCCCCACCGACCGCCCGACCTGGTACTCGGAGCAGCTCTACCGCTCCTCCGCTGAGCTGGTGCGCTACCTGGCGGAGCGGTTCGGTATCCCGCTGGACCGGCAGCACGTCATCGGCCACGAGGAGGTTCCGGCGCCGACCCAGGAGGCGGTGTCCGGCATGCACACGGACCCGGGCCCCTTCTGGGACTGGGACCACTACCTGGAGTTGCTCGGCGTGGCGCTCCCGACGAGCCCCGACCAGGGTCCGCCGCGCCCTGGCGACACCGTGACCATCGCCTCGGCCACCGAGGAGGCCGGCCGACCGTCCGCACCGGGCACACCCGGCGCACCGTCCGCACCGGGCACACCCGGCACACCGTCCGCACCGGGCACACCCGGCGCACCGTCCGCACCCGGCGCACCGTCCGCACCGGTCGCGAACGGCGAGCCGCGCACCATCGTCCGGCTGCACACGGGACCGTCCGCCGACGCCCCGCTGGTCAACGGCGGGAGCACCGCGCTCGACGACTGGAGCGACACGGCGGTCACCGGCGCCCGCTACGTGGTCGCCGACCGGACGGGGGACTGGACGGCGATCTGGTACGACGGGCAGAAGTGCTGGTTCCTCGACCCGGGAGGCCGCCGGACCCGCCGCGACCGGTGGCCCGCCGCGCCGTCCGACCCCGGGGGAACGGCCGTTCGAACGCTGCTCGCGCCGAGACCGGGGCTGGAGACGGTCCCGGTGTACGGCCGTGCCTACCCCGAGGCATCCGCGTACGCCCCGTACCCGGGCATCGAGCCGCTTCCGGTGGTGGCGCTGCGGGCGTCCATCGCCGCCGGTCAGGCGTACGTCGCGGTCGACGGCACGCCCCGGCCCGCCGACTTCTTCCAGCAACGCACCATCGACGGGAGCGTGCCGAACGACCGGACCCTGGTGGTCGGTCAGGACACCTACTACACCATCCGCTTCAACCACCGGCTCGCGTTCCTGCGGGCCGCCGACGTCCAGGTGCTCCCGCCCGCTGCGGGGGTGGTGTCGCCGTAGGGGAAGCGGAAGAACGGCAGCGGCTCCGCACCGGCGGCGGCGCGGATCGCCCGGTCGGCGCGTTCGACCCCTTCCCGGCGCTCCTGGCCGGTCAGGGCGGCGAACGGCGGGTGGCTGTAGGAGTGGTTGGCGACAGCGCGCCCGGCCGCCACCATCGACCGGACGGCGGTGGGGTGGCGCTCGGCGAACTGGCCCAGAGAGGTGCGACGAGTCGCGGGGCCGGTCCGGTGCTCGTGATGCGTGTTACGCCCCGGCTTCCTCCTCCAGCAGGGCGGCGAACCGGGCGAGCGGATCCCCGGTGAACGGGCGCAGCGCGGGGGCGAGCAGGCGCGCCCCGGGGAAGGTCAGGCCGCCGAGGAAGGCGAAGCGGGTGGTGCGGTCGGACTCCGGGTGGGCCGCCATCCCGCCGAGGACCAGGCGGCTCTGCATCAGGCACCAGCCGGGGGCGAGGTCGATGCCGAAGGTGGCCCGGAGGCGGGAGTGGCCGTGGATCCGGGCTTGCAGCGAGGCGGTTCGGAGCAGCGCGCCGTCGGCCGGCTCGGAAGCGGAGAGCCGTACCGTGCGGACGTCCGGGATCCAGAGCGGCATCGTGCGCTCCAGGTCCTGGGCGAGGGCCCAGACCCGTTCGAACGGCGCGTCCAGGACGGCCTCGCCGATCCGCGCCGATCCGGGCGCGGTCGCGGCGATCACGTGCAGCCGCCGGACCGGGTCGAAGTCGGCAACGGGCCACCGGGGCTCCCGGGGCTCCCGGGGCTCCTGGGGCTCCATCGGCTCTTGCGGCACCGGAGGCATCTGCGGCTCCTGCGGCGTCGGGGTATCGGTCACTGCTGCCACGCCTTTCGGAAACTGAGCCGGGCCCTGGAGAGCCGGGACTTGACCGTCCCGGGAGCGACCGCGAGCAGCGCCGCGGTCTGTCGTTCGTCGAGGCCCTCCAGGTCGCGCATCAGCAGCACCGCGCGGTGCTCGGGGGAGAGCCGGGACAGCACGTCGCGGATGTCCGCGCCGAGTTGGGGGTCGCCGGGCGCGGGCACCTCGCCGAGTTCGGCGGGCCGCGAGCGCGCCGCCCGGGTGGCGTACCGCACGGCCTCCCGGACGGCGATGGCCCGCACCCAGCCGAACAGGGCGGCCGGTTCCTCCAGTTGGCGCAGCTTGCGGAAGACCACGATGAGCGCCTCCTGGGTCGCGTCCGCGCCGTCCTCCAGGGCGATCGGGCCGCAGAGCCGGCGGACGTACGGGGTGACCAGGTCCAGCAGCCGGCCGACCGCGAGTTGGTCGCCGCCCTGGGCGGCCCGGACCAGCTCGGCAAGGCCGGGCGGTGGCTCCTGCATGGTGCGCTCTCCGCTCTCTCCGTCGACGGGCAAACGAGGGGGTCCGTGGAGGGAGGCCGCGGGAGGGCGAAAGGTTCCACGCTGTTTCCGTCCGGCGGCAGTGTTCCTCGTCACAGGAACGGATCGGCGGGCGGGGGGCTCCTCCGGGTGTCCAAGCGCCCTGACACTCCACGAGGTGACGGCAATGAAGGCTGGGATGAAGACGGCGATGAAGGCGGCGATGAAGACGGAAACGAAGACGGAAACGAAGACGGCAATGACGCAGTCGACGAGGAACCGCGGCAGGGCCACCGCGGTCGGCGCGGTGCTGGCGGTGGACGGTCTGGTCCACCTCTACTGGGCCACCGGACGGACCTGGCCGGTGGACGGCACCGTCCGGCTCTCGCAGCTGGTGCTCAACGCCCAGGTGCCGTTCACCCCGCAGGTCCTGGTGCCGCTCGCCGGGACGCTCCTCTCCGGCGCCGCGCTGGTGCTGGCTCAGGGCGGACGGCTGCCGGCCCTGGCCGCCCGGCTGCCCGCCGTCCTGCCGCGCTGGGCGAGCCGGGTGGTGGCCGCCGGACTGCTCGCCCGCGGCGCGGCCGGACTCGTCTGGGTGACCGGTGCCTGGGCGGACCCGGGGGACACCTTCTACTGGCTCAACCTGCTGGTGTACACCCCGCTCTGCCTGCTGCTCGGCCGGGCCGCCTGGCAGCTCTCGGCGGCGGACCCGGCGGCGGTGGTCGCCCCCGTGGACCGGCCCCGGACGGTGCGGGCCTGACCTCCCGAACGAGGACGGCGCCCCGCGGCTCCCCGAGCCGCAGGACACCGTCCGTCCGCCGGGTGCGGCGGCTCAGCGCCGCAGGTGCTGGACGGCGCGCGCGGTGGTGGTGGGCGCCGCGGCGTGCGCGTCCGGTGCGCTCGGCACGCCGGCGGCCGGGCTGCGCAGGGTGCCGGGCTGGAACCGGCCGCTGTACACGTCGGTGGAGTTCAGCGGGGCGGCGCTGTTGGCGGTCACCAGCACCGGGCGCACCTGGCGGCCATCGTTGATCAGCGCCTCGTAGTCACCGAGGAAGTGCCCCCCGGCGTCGGGCGCCTGGAGCCAGTCGAAGACCGGTGTGATCTGCCGCTCGACCGGGCTGTCCTCGCCGCCGCGCGGGAAGCTGAGCAGCCAGGCGGCGGTGGGCAGGGTGGTGGTGTTGCCCGGGGTGAGGTAGCGCAGGTCGTAGTAGCTGACGGCGACGGTGCCGTCGGCGGTCACGGTGACGGACGGGGTGAACGCCGGGGAGCCGGGGGCCTGGTTGAGCCGGGTCGGACCGCTCCAGGTCCGGCCGCCGTCCGTGGAGTGCACCAGCTGGATCGCGTCGTACCGGCCGCCGGTGAACTCCGAGCCCTCGTAGGCGAGGTAGAGCTCGCCGGACGTCGGGTCGATGGCCACGCTCGGCAGGCCGGCGCCGGCCCGGAGGGACTTGGAGGCGTCGGCCGGCGCGTTCGGGTCGACCTCGGGGACGGAGGTGTCGGCGGCCACCCGGACCGGTCGGCTCCAAGTGCGGCCCTGGTCGGTGGAGCTGACCATGCCGAAGTGCACATCGCTGACCGTCGTGGCGGTGGCGTCGGTGAAGGTGATCCAGTCGAAGAAGTCGTAGAGGGTGTCGGTCCGCGGATCGACCACGATCTGGTTGCCGATGGTCTGGGTGTTCGGCGTCGTGCCGGTGATCACGAAGGGCTTCGCCGGGGACCAGGTGCGGCCGTGGTCACGGGTGACGGAGAGGTAGCCCGGTCCGTCGAAGACCGGCGTCGGGCCGGCGGCCTGGTCCACCCGGTCCCAGACCTGGTAGGCGACGCCCGGGTGCACCGGGTCGGCGGTGACGGCGTTCTTGTCGTCGGTGATCGCCGGGTCGTCGTCGGCGATCAGCTCGGTGACGTGCTGCCAGCTGCGCCCGCCGTCGGTCGAGGTGGCGGCGGCCACGGCACCGCGCGGTGTGGTGGCGTCGAAGACCAGGGCGCTGGCGTAGGCGGTGCCGTCCGGGCCGAAGCTCACCCAGCCGTCGGAGGCCCGCTGGTAGGCCAGCCCGCCCGGCGCGCAGTGGGTGAACGGCAGAGCGGTCTGGGTGAAGTGCACGCCGTCCGTGGTGTAGCTCGAACTCAGGCCCCGGGCACCGCCGTTGGACCATCGGTCCTGCTGGTAGATGGTGATCGCGTTGGCCGGGTCGAGCGGGTTGGCGGCGGCGTACGGTTCGTCCTCGGCCGCCGGGGAGTTGGTGCCGGGCCCGTCGGCGGCGAGGTTGCAGGCGGCGTACGGATCCCCGGGTGAGATCAGGGCGAGCGGCGCGCCGGCGGTGGTCGCGCGGGCCGGGGTGCCGCCGGTGAGGGCGGCGAGGACGAGGGCCGCGGTGGCGAGTGACGTCCTGGTGCGGAACTGCATGGAGACCCCCATGGTCGTCGGCGGGAGGTGCCTGGTGTCCGGGGTGGTGTGGCGTCGCTCCGGTGCCGGACGGGAGCTGACGTCCGGTCGGGCGGGCGAGTCTATCCAGCCTCGGGGGGCGCGCCAACGATCCGCGCGCGCTCCTTACCCTGTCCGCACCATTGGCCATCACCAGGTCGCTGACCTGCGGTGATCCCCTCGCCGTCGGATTGCCGCCCAGTCGTTCGACCGTTCAGCCGCCGCCCGCGCGGATATTCGGTCTGCGGTGTCGCCCCCCGTTCCAGGGTGCTCCCGACACGAACTGGGAGAGTCCGTTGAGTCGAACCTTTCGCGTCGACCTGCGCGGAATCGTCGACCTCCTGGGCCGCCACCTCTGCACCGGCCCGCAGGTGTACGTCCGCGAGCTGCTGCAGAACGCCGTGGACGCGATCACGGCCCGGCGACGGCTCACTGACCATCAGCGCCAACGGCATCGGCCTCGACGAGGCGATCGGTGCCCCCACCACGACGTCCCGGCCGACACGGCCCTCCCGACGGCGGCCCGTGACGTGGCCGCCGACCTGGACCGCGGAGCGCCCAGGGCGGGGGCGGTGGAGCCGGAGGCGCTCGCCGAGGAAGCCGATCGTGCTGCCGTCGGTCGGTCATGCCTCCCGGCCAGCCGAGGGCGTGTGTTCATTTCTGATTGATTGGTCTATGTTGTGCTCATCTTCAAGCAGAACACTGCAACTTTTTGCGCAGGAGTTTTCATGTCACACGTCGCCGTGGAGATCGCCAGCCAGCCCGCATGCTGGTCGCGGGCACTGGAAGCGAAGCCCGAAGGCCTGCCCCGCCCCGGTGAGCGGGTAGCCGTCCTGGGCTGCGGCACCTCCCTCTACATCGCGCAGTCCTACGCGGCCCTGCGCGAGGACGCCGGTTTCGGAGAGACCGACGCCTTCGCCGCCTCCGCCTTCCCGCGGGCCCGCCGCTACGACCGGGTGCTCGCGATCACCCGCTCCGGCACCACGACCGAGGTGCTGGACGCCCTCAGGCGCACCTCGGAAACCCCGACGACCGCGATCACCGGCGACCTCGACACCCCGGTCACCGGCGCGGCCGACACGATCGTCGACCTCTCCTTCGCGGACGAGAAGTCCGTGGTGCAGACCCGGTTCGCCACCACCTCCCTCGCCCTGCTGCGCGGCCACCTCGGCCTCGCCACCGCCGAACTGCCCGAGCAGGCCCGGCTCGCGCTCCGCCACGACCTGCCCGAGGGCGTGGTCACCGCCGAGCAGTTCACCTTCCTCGGCACCGGCTGGACCACCGGCCTCGCCCACGAGGCGGCCCTCAAGGTCCGCGAGGCGTCGGGCAGTTGGACCGAGTCCTACGCGGCCATGGAGTACCGGCACGGCCCGGTCAGCATCAGCGCCCCCGGCCGGGTCGTCTGGTTCCTCGGCGAGCCGCCGGCCGGACTGCTCGACCAGGTCCGGGCGACCGGAGCGACCGTCGTGCACTCCGACCTGGACCCGCTGGCCGAACTGATCCGCGCCCAGCGGCTCGCCGTCGCGCTGGCCGACGCCCGGGGCGTCGACCCCGACCGGCCGCGCAACCTGACCCGCTCGATCGTCCTCACCCAGCCGTGACCGTCATCGCCCTGGACGTCGGCGGCACCGAGATCAAGGGCGCCGTCGTGGCCGAGGACGGTGCCGTGCTCCGGTCCGAACGCTGGCTCACCCGCGCCGACCGGGGCCCCGGAGCCGTCATCGACACCGTCCTCGACTGCGCCGGCGAACTGGCCGACGCCGCCCGCCGGGCGGACACCCCGCCGGTGGCGGCCGGGATCGTCGTCCCCGGAGTGGTCGACGAGCGCACCGGGACGGTCCTGCGCGCCGTCAACCTGGGCTGGCACGACGTCCCGGTTCGTTCCTGGCTGACCGAACACCTCGGCCTGCCGGTCGCGTTCGGGCACGACGTCCGGGCCGGTGGCGTGGCGGAGGCACTGCTCGGGGCTGGCCGCGACAGCGACTCCTTCCTCTTCGTCCCGGTCGGCACCGGCATCGCCGCCGCCGTCCTGCACCAGGGCCGGCCCGTCACCGGCGCAGTCGGCGCGGCCGGGGAACTCGGCCACCTGGTCGTCCGGCCCGGCGGTGAGCACTGCGCCTGCGGCAACCGGGGCTGCCTGGAGACCGTCGCCTCGGCCGCCGCCGTCGCCCGCCGGTACGCCCGCCGCACGGGCCGTCCCACGGCCACCGCCCAGGACGTGCACCGGGGGCTGCGCGCCGGCGAGGAGGCGGCCGTACGGGTCTGGGCCGAGGCGGTCGACGCGCTCGCCGACGGACTGGCCGCCGCCACCGCCCTGCTGGACCCGGAACGGATCGTCGTCGGCGGCGGCCTGACCCGGGCCGGCGAGGACCTGCTCGGCCCGCTCCGCCGGGCACTCGCCGAGCGGCTGACCTTCCGGCCCCCGCCGAGCCTGGTACGGGCCGAACTCGGCCACCGGGCCGGCAGCCTGGGCGCCGCGCTGCTCGCCCTCGACCTCGCCCCCGGAGGTGCCCGGTGATCTTCACCGTCACGCTCAACGCGGCCGTCGACACCACCTACCACCTGGACCGGGTGGCCCGGCACGGCAGCAACCGGGTCACGACGGTGGCCGAGCGGGCCGGCGGCAAGGGGGTGAACGTCGCTCGGGTGCTCGCCGCTCTCGGCCACGACGCCGTCGCCACCGGCTTCGCGGGCGGTGCCACCGGGCACCTGCTGCGGGCCGACCTGGCCGGGGCCGGGCTGCGCGAGGAGTTCGTCCCGATCGGGGGGACGACCCGGCGCACCGTGACGGTCGTCGAGGAGTCGGCCGGCGACGCGACCGTCTTCCTGGAACCGGGGCCCGTCGTCAGCAGTGACGAATGGTCCCAGTTCACTGTCCGGTACCGCCGACTGCTGCGCACCGCGGAGGCGGTCGTGCTGTCCGGCTCGCTGCCCCCCGGCGTCCCGCCGGACGCGTACGGGACCCTCGTCGCCCTCGCGGTCGACGCGGGCGTCCCCGCCGTGCTGGACGCGGAGGGCCCGGCGCTGCTCGCGGGGCTGGCCGCCGGTCCGGCGCTCGTCAAGCCCAACGCGGCCGAACTCGTCGCCACCGCGGGCCCGGTCGCCCCGCTCGCCGGGGCCCGCAAGCTGCGTGCGGCCGGCGCCCGGGCCGTGGCCGTCTCCCTCGGCCCCGGCGGGCTGCTGCTCAGCAGCCCCGAGGGCGACTGGCGGGCCCGGCCCCCGCAGCGGGTGCGCGGCAACCCGACCGGGGCCGGCGACTCCGTCGTCGCGGCCCTCACCGCGGGCCTGGTGGCCGGCACCCCCTGGCCCGAACGCCTCGCCCACGCCGTGGCCCTGGCCGCGGCGACCGTCCTCGCCCCGCTCGCCGGCAGCTTCGCCCCGGCCGACCACCAGCGGCTGCTGGGCGAGGTGACGGTCCGGCCGGTGTACCCGGCACCCCCGCCCTCCTCCGCTCAAGGAGCACCATGCCCCTCGTAGCCACCGGCCCGATCGTCGGACCGGCCGCCCTCGGCCGGCACGGCGTCGGCGCCTTCAACGTCATCCAGCCGGAACACGCCGAGGCGATCGTCGCCGGGGCGGAGCGCGCCCGCCTGGACGCCCGGCGGGACCTGGTGGACGCCCGTCGCTACCTCGGCGCGGGCCGCGACTCGGTCGCCGCCGAGGTCACCCGCCTGCTCGGGGTCCTCCGGGCGGCCTGAGGCCGCCCGGAGGGATGGGCGCGCGGGGGCGCGGGCCCCCCCCCCGCGGGGCACCCCCCGCCGCACGGAAAC